>JADFXB010000100.1 GCA_015233935.1 Magnetococcales bacterium
CGCGAACGGAAGACATGGACCCCATCCTGATTCTAACGGGCATGGCGAACGTGCCACCCCGGATGATGAAAAATGGCTCGTATCAGGCAAAGGTCGTCATTCCCGCGAAAGCGAGAATCCAGGGTAGCCACTTCCACCCGTCTAGCCAAAGAACAAAGTCACTGGATTCCCGCTTTCGCGGGAATGACGGACTTTCTCAACTGAAGGTGCATTTTCACGGTAATGGACAATCCGGGTTGAATGCGCATGGGGATCGGCATCCTGGCGCACGGTGCCGGGTCAGCGTTTGACCGTCTTCTGCTCCGCGTCGCTGTTGGCCTTCTTCTCCTGCATGACCTGCACGCCGCTCAGGTGGTCCAGGGCGCGCAGCAACTGATAGTCATCCTTGCTGCGCCCGGTGATGAGATCCCGGTCCTCATCCTGTTTGGGATCCTCCTCGTTCTGCTCCAGGGCTTCGGGAAGGGTGAGATCCTCCTCCTTCTCCCTGGCGGGCGGGGTGGTTTTATTCCCCTCATCGTCGCTCTTGAGGTGGCCTTTGAGGTCCGCTTCCGTGGGGCGGTGGCCGTTTTTCTTTTTGGGCGCGCCGGGCGGGGAGTCTTCCACCACCTCGTCGGGGGCGATCCCCTTGGCCTGGATGGAGCGTCCGCTGGGGGTGTAGTACTGAGCGGTGGTCAGGCGCAGGCCTGCTCCGTCGGAGAGGGGAATGATGGTCTGCACCGATCCCTTGCCAAAGGACTGGGTTCCCATGACCACGGCGCGCTTGTGATCCTGGAGGGCGCCGGAGACGATCTCCGAGGCGGAGGCGGAGCCGGAGTTGATGAGAATCACCATGGGGACGCCTTCGATGATGTCGCCTTTTTTGGCGTCGAAGGACATATCCTTGCCGGGGATGCGGCCTTTGGTATAGACGATGCGGCCTTCGTTGAGGAAGTCGTCGGCCACCTGCACTGCCTGATCCAGCAGGCCGCCGGGGTCGTTGCGCAGGTCCAGCACCAGGCCGCGCATCGGGGTCGGGGAGATTTTCTGCTTGATCTCCTCCACGGCCTTGACCAGATAGGAGTGGCTCTGCTCGTTGAACTGGATGATGCGCACATAGCCGATATCGTTCCGCTCCACGCGCCATTTGACGCTGCGGATTTTGATGACGGCGCGGGTCATGGTGACCTTGAAGGGTTTGTTCACCCCTTTGCGGGCGATGGTGAGGGTGATCTTGGTATCAGGCTTGCCGCGCATTTTTTTGACGGCATCCATGAGGGGCATGTCTTGGGTGGTTTCGTCCTCGATCTTGATGATGAGGTCCCCGGACTGGATGCCGGCCCGATAGGCGGGGGTATCCTCGATGGGGGAGACCACCTTGATGAGGCCCTGATGGCGGCTGATTTCGATGCCCAGGCCGCCGAACTCGCCACTGGTTTCCACCCGCATCTCTTTGAAGCTGTCCGGGGTGAGGAAGGAGGAGTGGGGGTCCAGGGAGTTGAGCATGCCGTTGACGGCGCCGTAGAGGAGTTTTTTCTCGTCCACCTCTTCGACGTAGTTTTGCTTGATGAGGGCATAGACCTCGGAGAAGACCTTGAGCTTCTCGTAGGTGATCTCACTGACGGCCATGACGCTGCCGGTGGCGACATGGATGCCGGTGGCGGCCAGCAGGATCATCAGACCGATGGTGAAGGGACGGCCTTTCGGCAGGGGAACCTTCATCGTTTCCTCATGTATTGCGCAAGGGTTCCCCCCGTGGGGGGAGAAACCGGCAGAGGCCGGGGTTGTTTTCTCATATCATTCATCAGACCGAAGGCGCGGGACATGGTTTCACGCGCCTTTTTTCGCCAGCCAGGCCGTGGGGTCGGTGGCTTCGCCCTGGTGGCGGATTTCAAAGTAGAGCCCCGGTCCGGTGAGGGAGCCGGTATCGCCGGATTCGGCGATGATGTCACCTTTTTCCACCCAGTCGCCATGGTTGGCCACCAGACGGCTGTTGTGGCCGTAGAGGGTGAAGAGGTGGTCGCCGTGATCCAGAATGACCAGTAAACCATACCCTTTGAACCAGTCGGCGTAAACCACATGTCCGCGAAATATGGAGCGGACCGTCGCCGATTCCTTGGCTTTGTAGAAGATCCCTGGGGGGCGCTCCTCCCCTTGCGCGTGGATGGGAGGGGGGAGCTTGCCCTTTTGTTCGGCGATATGACCGTAGCGGGCATTGGCCAGCAAGGCTTCGGCCAGGGCCTCTTCCAGTCGTTTGACGAACAGGGTCATCTCTTCCTGTCGTTGTTGCAAGGCCTCCACCTGGCGCGCGCGGGATTCTCCGTCGGCACGCACCCGTTCCAGCAGGGTCTGGCGCTCTTTGCGCCGCTCCTGGCGGTTGGCCTGGAGTTTGCTCTGCTCCGTGGCTTGGCTGTCCAGGCGGTTCAGGGCGACCTGATGCTCGGAGATGGCCAGGTTCAAGGCCTGGATGCTCTCCCGGAAGGCCTGGTAACGGGTGTGACGGGCCTCCAGGAGGTATCCGAAGTAGCGCACCGAACGCTGGGCCAGGGCGGCGTCATCCTGGGAGAGGATCATTTTGATCATCCCCTGTTCGCCCAGGCCATAGATCATGCGCATCTGTCCGGCCATCAGGCGGCGTTGGCGCTCCAGCCGCTCCTTGCGCTCCTTGATGCGCTCCTCCAGCCATGGGATCTCCTGACGGGTCTCCTCCATGCTGGCGGTGAGTTTTTCCAGCTCCTGGCGCCCCTTTTCCAGGGTCAGATCCAGTTGTTCCAGGTCGTCCAGGAGGGTGCGTTCCTGCTGTTTTGCCTGTCTGAGGGCCTCCTGTTCGGCCTTCAGTCGTTGCACCACCTGGGTAAGGGCGGCGCGGTTTTTGTCCAGCTCCTCCCGGCTGACCACCGGCGGCGCGGCGGGTTTGCCGCCAGCCATGACCGGGGGGGCGAGGCAGGCCCAGAGCAGGAGTCCCGCCAGAGCCGGAATGGACCCCGACAATCGGAATCGGACCATTCTACCCCAACCGGAGCGGGAAGATACGGACATTCTATGTTCCAGCGGCCTGGTCATGGAGCGTCACCAGGGGGCGGCCCTCCATCTCTTCCGGTTGGGGCAATCCCATGAGCCGCAGCAGGGTGGGGGCCACATCGCACAGACGCCCGTTTTGCATCTCTGCCGGTCGTCCCAGGTAGAGCAGGGGGCCGGGATTGGTGGTATGGGCGGTGTGGGGCTGGTGGTCGCCCTCCATCATCTGATCGGCATTGCCGTGGTCGGCGGTAATCAACATTTCGCCTCCGGCGGCAAGCACGGCTTCGGCCAGGCGGCCCAGGCAGTGGTCCACGGTTTCGATGGCCTGGACGGCGGCCTCGAAATTGCCGGTATGGCCCACCATGTCCGGGTTGGCGTAGTTGACCACCACGAAATCGAACACCCCTTCCTGGATGCGGGCCAGCAGGGCGTCGGTCAGCGCATGGGCGGACATCTCCGGCTGCTGGTCGTAGGTGGCCACGTTGGGCGAGGGGATGAGGAGGCGCTCTTCGCCGGGGAAGGGGGTTTCGATGCCGCCGTTGAAGAAGTAGGTGACGTGGGCGTATTTTTCCGTTTCGGCGGCGCGCAGCTGGCGCAGACCATGACGTGCCACCACCTCTCCCAGGAGGTTGTTCAGGGAGGAGGGGGGATAGGCCACCATGGGGGCGCACAGGGAGGTGTCGTACTGGGTGAGGGTGAGGAAGGCCCCCAGGTCGGGAACCTTGCCGCGCTCGAACCCGGAGAAGGCCCCGTTGCCGGAAGCGGGATCGGTGAGGGCGTGGCTGATCTCCCGCACCCGGTCGGCGCGGAAATTCATCATCAGCACCACGTCGCCGTCGTTGAGCAGGGCAGGGGAGGCGCCTTCATCAAGAATGAGGGTGGGGAGGATGAATTCGTCGTCCTCGCCCCGTGCGTAACCGGCCTGGATGGCTTGCAGGGGGTCGGGGGAGCGCAGCCCCTGGCCCAGCACCAGCAGGTCATAGGCCTTTTTGACCCGATCCCAGCGTTTGTCCCGATCCATGCCGTAGTAGCGACCGCCGAGGCTGGCGATGCGTCCGGCTCCGAGGCGGTTCAGCCCTTGCTGGAAGTCGGCGACGAATTCCAGTGCGGAGCGGGGCGGGGTGTCGCGGCCATCCAGGAAGCCGTGGATGAGGATGGGGGCGGCGCCCAGGGCGTGGGCGGCTTCCACGGCAGCCAGGAGGTGGTCGGTGTGGGAGTGGACGCCGCCGGGGGAGAGCAGCCCCAGGATATGGACGGCAGTGCCCTTTTGGACGGCAGTGGAGACGGCCTGCACCAGGGCGGGATTGGTGTGGAAGGAGCGGTTGGCCACGGCCAGGGAGATGCGGGTGTAGTCCTGATAGACGATGCGTCCGGCGCCCAGGTTCATGTGGCCCACTTCGGAGTTGCCCATCTGGCCGTCGGGGAGGCCGACGAAGTTGGCGCAGGTTTCCACGGTGGCGTGGGGCCGGGAGAGCAGCCAGCGGTCGAAGTGGGGGGTATGGGCGGCCTGGATGGCGTTATGGGAGGATTCCTGGCGCACGCCCCAGCCATCCAGCACCACCAGCACCATGGGTTTGGGTCTCATGGGAGAAGCCTTGTCCTGCTGCAACGGCATCCGTATCCCGTGGCGGGAGGCGCCAAGGGTTGGATTCCGTTCGGGTTCCGTAAAGAACAGACCTGTTTCGTAAAAAAATGTAATTATATCCTGATCTTCATGAAAAGGGCAACGGTTGGCTCCACATGATGCGCATTGCCAGGGGGTGAGGAATGGGATAGATTATGCCGTTCGTCAACGGAGGAGTGCCGGAGCGGTCGATCGGGACGGTCTCGAAAATCGTTGTGGGGGCGACTCCACCCAGGGTTCGAATCCCTGCTCCTCCGCCATTTCCCTGTTTTTCCTCATCCGCCACAATCCGCAAAATATCCAATAAAACAGTATGTTGATGGTCATCAAGCGTTCGGCGACGTTCGCTTGCATTCGCTCATATTCGCGTGTAGTGTGTGGGTATAAGTGTGGGTAGAACGGTTGCCCCGCGAGTTAGAATTCCGGAGCGAATGATGGGCAAACTGACCAAGGCAAGCGTCGCTCGTGCCACCGAGCGCGGCATGCTCAACGACGGGGATGGGCTCTATCTGCAAATCTCCGTCAACGGCGCGAAATCATGGATCTTTCGTTTCCGCGACGGGGGTCGTCAGCGCTATCATGGGTTGGGATCGGCCAACACCTTGTCTCTTGCCGAGGCGCGCGAAGCGGCCCGGGTGTGCCGCAAGATGCGCCTGGACGGCATCGACCCCATCGCGGCAAAGCAGCAGAAGCGCACCAGCGCCAGGCTCGAGGCGGCCAAGTCCATCACCTTTGCCGAGTGCGCAGAAGCCTACATCGACGCCCAGCGCACCGGCTGGAAGAACCCCAAGCATGCCCAGCAGTGGCGGAATACCCTCGCCACCTATGTTTATCCGGTCTTTGGGGATTTGCCGGTGGCGGCGGTGGATGCGAATCTGCTCTTCAAGGCCCTGCACCCCATCTGGGCCAGCAAGCAGGAGACCGCCGCCCGGGTACGGGGACGGATCGAATCCGTGTTGGACTGGGCCAAGGTTCGTGGCTACCGCGAGGGAGAGAATCCGGCTCAATGGAAGGGCAATCTTTCCCACATGCTCCCCGCCCGCAACCGGGTGAAAAGGGTCGAGCACCATGCAGCCCTGCCACATGCCGAGATGGCTGCTTTCTGGGCAGCTCTGACCGGACAACCCGGAACAGCGGCCCAGGCCCTGCGCTTTGCCATTCTGACCGCCACCCGCACCAGCGAAGTCCTGGGCGCAACGTGGGAGGAGATCGACGTGGAAGCGGGGGTATGGACCGTCCCCGCCGGACGCATGAAAGGGGGAAGCGAGCACCGGGTGCCGCTCTCGCCCCCGGCTTTGGCTCTCTTGCAGGAGCTCCGTGACACCCGCACAGGGGAGCACGTCTTCCCCGGGATGAAGGCGGGCCGTTCTCTCTCCAACATGTCCCTGCTTGCGGTGCTCAGGCGCATGGGGCGACTGGACCTGACCACCCACGGCTTTCGCTCCACCTTTCGCGACTGGGCGGCGGAGTGTACCGACACCCCACGGGAAGTGGCGGAGGCGGCCCTGGCCCACACCCTGACCAACAAGGTGGAAGCGGCCTATCGCCGCTCGGACCTTTTCGACAAGCGACGTTACCTTATGGAAGCTTGGGCGGTGTTCTGCAAAGGCGATAAATTAAGAGTCAATAAATAGCCGATCGGTCCTTACGACGAAGAAGGTCATTTGACGAGCAATCAAGTCTAAATTTCTGGCATCTTAGTGCCCACAAGCGCAACTGCCCCAGCCCGACCTGCCGACATAATCATTCCCGTCGACAGCACGGGCGATCCCACCCACTTAAATACCGCTCTTCCAATCAGATCGTGCCCATCCTCTCCTCCACGTCCAGCATCAAGAGGACAATATCGTCATCCGGCACCCACGCCAGCATGTCCACCGGCTACGGGTATATCTGACGCCGAGCAGGCTCTCGAAAAAATCCCGCCATCTCCACCTCCCTCCATCCTGGTCAATGGCGTTCATTCTGCTACATTTCAGGCTGCTTCCCCCTGTTTTGCGACTGACTCCCCAGTCACTTGAACGTAAAACTTCCTTTGAGGTTCCGTGTAAATTCATGATCTTTTCCCTTTTCCAGGTTGGTCTGATCCCACTTGTAGGACCAACCTTTCATACCTGTGACCGCCCCATTAGCGCGCGAAATCTCGATCATGTTGAACCCTCTGGCGGCATCATCGGAGCGTTGCCCATTGGGTAATGTTGGGGTGGTAGCATAAACAGTTACCGTACTTAAGTCTGAGGATTGCTCAGGAATTTTGAAAACACGCGCATGAACATGTCCGCACAAAAGGATGCGAGGAACATGAGCGTACTGACTATTACTGCTGCCAGTTGGCGTACCCAATGTGCATAACCTCTTGTAACCATCACAGGCTGGCTGGTCTGTTTTGGAGGTATCGAAGGGGGGGTGATGCCCAAGCCCCACAACGATATGGTCTGAATCAGGGTTTTCCTTTACGATGTTTCGCAAACGATCATTGAGAGCGAAAAAATTATCTTCTGAGGCAGATCCTTTTTCAACTCTGCCCTTATTTCTAAACTTCTGTGAAGTGTTGATCCCGAAGAAGACGACACCCAAGTGTCTGTATTCTTGTCGAATCCACACATGCTGATTGTCTTCTGCCCAGTCGCTTGCCCCCATCATGTCATTGGCGAATTGCAGGTATGGAGTGAATGCGTAGGGTGTCATGGAAGGTGATTCTGGAGAGGATGGTTTCCATTGAATGATGCCTGATGACCGGTCATATTCCAGATGATCTGCCACGGAGAGAGGCAATAAAGCATCATGATTTCCTGGAACCATCAGCAGGCGCGGAGAGGGCAAGTCCCATCCGGGCCAATCTTGAACCAACCTTTTGAGCCATTCTTTGGCTTGCTTGAACTCGTCTGGGTGTCCGAGATCCGTGATGTCTCCTGTCAATGCGATAAAGGTAGGGCCATTTGGCCAATGGCTTGTGATCTTCTCTTTAACTTCTCGCCACTCCAGCTTGGAATGGGGCATATGAGTGGTGCCGAAATGGAGATCCGATAAGTGCAGAATCGTTATTTTTTCATTAGGCGTCAATCTGAGAGTTGGATCGAGTTTTTTCTCCATATAAATGGCTTTGGTGAGTTGGGTTAGGACTGGCGCTCGGTCTTCTTTGGTGAAATCACGCCAAGAGAACAGCCCTTTGACATTGTTTTTGTAAATATATGGCCTGGCCTCATCCATGGCTGTACTATCCCACATACTGCTCACAAGAAACACAGGGCCTCGTTCTCCAATGGCATCAAATATATCGCGCAGGGACTGATTCCAACCGTTTGTTTTCAATATCACATCCACAAGAAATACGTCGAACCGCTCTCCTGCGATCATGGTAAGCATCTCTTTATAGGATTTCGGGAAAACCAGTTCAACCGAACCGCTACCGTCATTCATCCCTTCAATGATTTTGTAGTGATCGAGTCGTTCAGTTGCCTGATCGTCAATAACTAGAACGCGCAGCTTCATGAGGGTCTCCTGATTACTGAGTTCATGGTCGGGATGGTCATGGTTATTTCAATGAGCTTGCGGTCGTACAATGGTGTTCCTTCATAGTTTATTGGTTTTATTGCTGTATTTTCTGTTAGGCTAGATATGGTTCCACCAAACCGTTTAAACACATCAAAATATAGATCCAGCTTCGGTTCTTGAATGGCTTTGCAAGCATTGATGAATTTAAAAGAAACTTTATCGTCATCCAAACATACATCGTACCACATATGGGCAACGGTATTGCTCTCTGAGTGCTCCGGATTGCGAATTTGCGCATCGGCATGGATGCCGTTCAATATTACATCCCGAAGACAAATTTGGGTGAATGATGGCAAAAATATCGCTTCATTCATGCCTGCGGACTTGTCATCCATCAGCTTCAATTCGAACTCTCGCAAAGATGTGCCGTCTGATTGCAGCCATGCTTTTTTGCTTGCGTTATCCAGGAATGAAATGTTTTGGCCATATTTAGAAGCAACCTTCGCTGACGCATCTTTTCGTATTATCGCAATAATATCTGCAAAGCTAGCGCTTATTTTATTACCTGATTTGATGCTTATGCAGAGCGACCCCCAATATTTCGACATCACTCCTGCAGAGTCATCATATAAATAGCTGTGTATATCTGTCAGTATTGTTCTACTATCATGCAGTGACGAATTCTGAAGTTTTCTAATGAACTCAGAAATATTTTTTGCATGCTCCTTTGCGTCAGGCGTTCCGGCACCTGTCACACGGAAGAACACAGAAGGGAAGTTAATAAGGGCATCCACCAGGCCATTCAGATAGATCTGGATCGTCATGATTTGTTGTGAAGTAATTGAATTGTCTTTTTTCGTGAGAATTTCACGCAAGGGACTGTTGTGTCCCTCTCTGCTGGTAGATCCTATGATCTGAAACAGGGAACGCAAACAGGTATCTTCTGTAGCGTGGTTGCTGAATAGCATGTATAGGCCAAGAGGAACATCCTGATTCTCCGTGGATAATCGGGATAATGACTCGGTTGATTGTGGTGTGAGACGCTTACGGAACAATCCCAACGCCAATAGCGCATCAAGGATGGGCATTTTATTATTGCTGAGATATTTTTCAAACGCCTCTTTCAGCTCTTCTGCAAGGATTTCATCCACCAAACCCATGCACAAACCTGCCAATGCGGAAATTGGGGAATCCTTCTCTGCTTTCCAAAGTTGCTCCATGATACAGCTGAAGTGATCTTTCTTCTCGTGCAGTCTCATTTCATCAAAAAACAAGAGTAACTGGGTGCAGAGTATCTCCAGGCGTGTCTCTGGTGTGAATTCTCTGTCTGCTTTTTTGGCTAGATCCAGGGGGTAGGTGCGTTTGGTGGTGATGCGCCTAATCTCCACCGTTGTGGCTGCCAGGCTGGTGGAGGTTGCATGGTAGATTTCAAAGGGATTTTTGTTGGTTTCATTTTCATCGATTCCGTCTGATGTGGATTGTGCATCGTGCGATGTTGCTTCAGAGACACTGGTTGCTTGATCATTGCCGCTGGGATGGGAAGAGTAAATGGCGAAACGCTGTTTTCCCATTTTTTTGTTGGGGAAGGGGGGAGGCAGCCAGCCGGATGATTCCCAGCTATCCGCGACGGATTGTGGCTTCCATTGCTCAATCCATTTCTTAAGGCGTTTCTTGGCCATATCGTGGCTGAGTGATTGTTTGACCTCTGCCACCAGATCCAGTGTGTGGCAGAGATGGCAGGCCCGCCTTTGCCCCAGGTCCGGCACGTCCCAGCGCCATAAGCGGCGGTGTTTCTCAGCGAGCTGCTCTGATATTGCTTGGTGAATCGGTTGTCCACTACGGTCCAGCAGGGCCATGCGATAGACTTCTCCAGCTCCCAGGTTCATAATCGTCAAGGTCAATTCTCGGAAAACCTTGCCCGTAACTGTCCCATCATCGAATATCACAACCCCGATTTTGCTTATGTTGTTCTGGGTCTCATGTTTGATGGCGTTGCGCAATCGATCTTCGGTCAGTGGAGAGATGCGGATGGGCGAGACAGCATGCCGACCAGGTAAAAACTTGAACGGAATAATGAGAACACCATCCAGTAATTTTTTCATATCTATCTTGATTGGATACGCTTCCTTGATGATGAGACTGAAAGTCGTTTTTCATGTCTTGAATGATCCGATCGGTCACCGGATGGGATGGATAGACCAGGATGCGAGCCAATGGAGGGTGTCCTGACGGAGAGTCTGAAAAATAATGTTTCAAGGAATCCTGAATCCACCGGGTAAGCGACCCACGGTTCAATGAATCCAGAACATAGGCCTTTTCCAGGTTGATGGTCAGCAGGTCGTGGCGATTATTGTAGGTCCAGTGCCCCAGCTTCAGAACCCCAAGGCGAGACCAGTTGTCATACATGTCGGGGGGAGATTCCCCATACATGGGATGCCACCTTTTTTCTTTACTATCTGGAGCAGGTTTTTTGTAGCGGGGAATGGGTAAATCTTTCTCCCCGCTCCTACAGATGAAGGGGGTTTCCGGGATGCGGCAATAGGGCGCATCAGGGGTCGGCCAATCCTCCGTCGGCGTGGGATGCCAATCCAACGCCGTGGCGATGATGGACGCTTCCTCCAGCAATTCCTCGGGGAGTCCTTTTTTGTGGGGATTGCGCAGGACAGCCAACTTCCTGTCTTCGATGCGAAGGTCCTTGCGATTGTCCACCTGTTGCTGGGTTTGACCGGTGATATGCACGCTGGTCAGGGCAATGGGCGTACTGTCTTTGTCGCAGGAGCTTCTGGCATCCTGGGAAGTGTCCATCAACCGACCAGAGCGGGTCAGGACTGACCGGGCCAAGTCGTCGGTGGGATAGATTGGCAGCAGTTTCAGTTGGCCATTGGATGAGGGAGTGCTCAAGGTGTTGGCCGCCCGCAAAGTGGCCCGCTGGCAAACTTTCAGGCAGACCGGATTGGTCAGCGCCTGGGCAAAGTCCAGATATCCGCCAAGTTGGAATGACAATTTCGGGTCTTTTCCAAACCATGTCACCCACTCTTTCACGAGTACGTTATTGATCGCATCAGGAGGAATACTATCGATTTCTTTCCAAAACATCTCTGAGTCAATGTGTCGCAGCATGCGCAAGAGAAAAGCCGCCGATCCTTCATCGTCCACGCCTCCATTCAGAAAAGATCGGGCTGCATTATCATTAAACTTAAACCTGAAATCGCCTGATTCTTTTGTCAAACAGGTGGCAGCCCACTCCCGCGTCACAATAAATACTTCCAGTCGTTTACCGATTTTTGTTCTCATTCTGCTAAAAAACCATGCCATATAGATCCCCACATGGCGCTCAACATCTGCAATTATCAAACGATCCACATTGTGAATAAAACCAGTTCCTGGCGGAGCGTTCACATGTCCGAATATGACAAACATCCAATCGAGCATGTTCCGTTTGCCCACCTCGCTGCCGGGTAACCAGACCAGGGTGTTAATCTCCTCACGCAGAAATATTCTTTTCTTACCTGATTCGGTCTCCAAAGGTGGTATAAGATCTTTTGGAAAATCCCACTCAAACACCTCATCCCTTTGATCGATGCAGTGAAATGAGGCTGGAATGCTCTTCAGTGGAGGCGCATACAGGGCTTGGAAAAGAAGGGGCGCTGAGGATGATTCAAATGAATGTTGCCAATGGTCGGCAGGGTAGTTTGGGAGCTCTCGTCCTGGTCGGATGATAATCCCGTAATAGGTTCCCCCAGCGGCGACTCCTTGATTTGAATTAACTCTTATGGCTCCATTGAATGCTTCCCTGTCCCACGGCAGACACTCTCCCGCCCACTCACCACCCGTTTGAAGACGAACAAAATCTTTGTTGTGATTCAGTAGATAGCCCACCTGTTGCAAGCCGGTCGTTTGATCCGTCCGTGGGCGCGTCTTGGATGAGACGGCTGAAGTAAACAAACAACGAGTTAGCAATTTGAGAGGAGTCTTTGATTTAGCGACTTTTTTTAAATAATTACCATTGCAATTTCCCTCTATTGGCGGAGGCCAATTTCCGATGTTATTGCAAATTCCAACCCCCATATCACAAACAAACAACTCTATCCCCGTATGCCCAGGAGAGATTTCCGCATATTGCATGCCTGGGCATGTGTCATTTTCAATGAAAAGCAGCTTATCCCAATCCTTGCATCTATCTTTATAAAAATCGGCTCCTCGCTGTTTCACGTGGGTTGGGTGAAGTACCATGAGGGCTCCGTCAACGCACAGAGGAGACTGCCATGGACCCATCGACCCTGTTCGGCCTTGCTTTGGGGCTCACCCCACCCTGGGAAGTCTGGAGCATCAACTTTTCCCCAGAGGCGCGCCGGTTGGACCTCTCCATCGGTTTTCCCATGGGCAGCTCTTTCACCTGTCCGGTATGCGGCTCCAAGGG
>JADFXB010000101.1 GCA_015233935.1 Magnetococcales bacterium
TAGGTCAAGCGCAGATCTCCTGCCTGGGTCAGCAGATCGTCATAGTCGTAAGTAAAGTTGATGGCACTGCCGTTGACCAACTGGCTGGTAAGGCGGAAGCTGTTGTCATACACCCGGTTGAGACTGCCGGTTACCCCACCGCTCCAGGTTTCGCCGGTCACCAGAAAACCATCCCGCGTGTAGGAAAGGCCCAAACCGTCGGGGGTGGTGACCGTCTGCAACTGACCGGTGGTGGGAAAATAGGTGTAACGGGTCTCCCCCTGGGGGGTTTGCATGGTGGTCAGTTGACCGCCATTGTTGTATTTCATCTCCAGGATGGCACCATCGGGACGGTACACCCGCCACAGGTCGCCATCAGGGTTATAGGCGTAGGTGGTGGTTGGGTCGCTGGCATCCACCGGTGGCGGTTGATAGCTCTGGGGTTGGTCGATGACATCGTATTGGAAGCGGTGGACGCTGCGACCGGGGGGATACAAGGCGGTCATATTGCCCTTGGCATCGTACTCATAGCGAACCAGTCGACCATCCTGCAACAGAACCTGGGTGGGACGATCAGCCAGATCATAATCGGTGTCGGTCACCCGTCCGAGTGGATCGGTTACCTTGTCCAGGCGGCCTTTTTCGTCATAGGTAAAGGTGGTGGCGCGCAAGTCGGTGCCGCTGCCGCTCTCGGTGCGGATCACCCGGCCCCGGCTGTCCCGGCTCAGGATGACCGGTTCAAGGTTTGTCTTCCAACTGCGTTCCAGGCGGCCTTTGTCGTCCAAAATGTCATAGCTTTTGCGACCAACACGGGATTGATTGATCATGCGGCGGGTGGAGACGGTGTAGTCCTGGACAGCGGTGAGGTCGTTGGTGGTGATGTAATCCACAAAACGGGTCAAACTGAAGGGGTTGCTGGTATCCGTCAGAGTGACATTGCGGGTAACAGCCCGTTTAGGAATTCGTATTTTTCAATCGCCCATTCGGCTGGCAAAAATCAGCAGAAGGGAAATGGTTTCTGTGTCGGAAGCCAATCCGATTCCCCAAAGCTGGCCAAAAGGCGTAACCAGGACGAAAATAAAGAGGTGGCGGCGGTCAGCCCACCCTTTGGGCGTTCCTTTCTCGGTCAAATGGCGCATCAGGGTGCCAAGATTGAACCCCGCGACGTGAATTAGGTGAAATAGGCTAGACTTGATCTGACATTCACTGTCAAAGTTAGGATAGGCACTGACGAGGAGGTTGTCGGAATGACGAACGCAGATAAGATCATTAAAAACAAATTTGGGCTGCTGAATTTGGCAGAGATGCTGGGTAGTGAAACGATGTTGGCACGCTTTGGCACCCTCCTGTTTTGCGCCCTGCTGGTCCATACGGCCCAAGCGGCTGAAACGGTGACCCGGTACGAAATGACCATTGCCGTCGAACCCATCAAAATCGATGACAAACCCTGGGACGTGGCGGGAGGAGCCCCGGATATCGCCATCGCCGTGGATGGCCAGTGTCTCTTCCCTGGGAGGAGATGGTTCCATGTCGTCTGGGGCAAGGATCATGGCAGAAGGCTAAGCGAAAATTTTGCTCTGTAGCCTTCCCCCACAGAATCCAATGGGACCATCGTTCAGACCATCATCTCGGCACCTCAATGCTATGATCCATGGTTACTTTCAAGGTACTTGAGGTTGACAGCGTAGCCGTGGTCACTTAGTATGCCGTCAAGTTGAAGGAGGCTGTAAGATTTGGTCGCCAGGGCCAATTGTATTTCCTGCTGGGTGCCGAGCCTTTTCATAACCTACCGATACTTCGAGTCACCGTCTCTTCGGGGTGTGTAAAGTTGGGATTCTTGAAAAGCCCAATGAAAAATGTATCGGACAAGATGGCCGGGCATATTTTTGGAATGACATGTTTCTGACTTTTTACAAGCGACTCAAGACTCTGATATTACAATGGATGTTTGGTCTACCTAACCAAAGGGGCTGATTGATGTTTCAGAAAATGGTACCGGTCAACGCACAGCGTCACATAAACAAGAAAATCAAAAACTCAGAAAGCTATACTTTCGCGAGCAAAATTCATATCGCCTATGTGACTTTGCATGAGTTTGCCCGTGCATCTGCCACCTATCCCATCGTGTTTATTGAAGACAGGGAACGGGATGATTTTCGTCCGGTGGCACTGTTGGGGTTGGATTCTGGGGAAAACCTGTTTGTGGATGGGGATGGCAAATGGCATGCCTCCTACATACCCGCCATTATCCGTCGCTATCCTTTTGCTCTTTCCCAAGTGGGCGGGGCGGATGATCAGTATGTGGTGTGCGTGGACGAGGACAGTGCGTTACTCAATGACACGGAAGGTGCCGCCATCTTTGCTGAAAACGGTGAACCTACCCAGGTGTTGGAAAATGTCAAACGCTATCTGGGCGAATTGCAGCAAATGGATGTTCTCACCCGCAAGTTCACCAAATTTTTGAGTGCGCACAACATGCTCACCCCTCTTAATATGCGGGTGCGGCAGGCTGACCAGATCAAAAACATCTCCGGCTGCTACGTCATCAACGAAGAGCGTATGAACAACCTCTCCGACGATCTTTTTCTGGAAATGCGCAAAAACCGCTATCTGGCTGCGGTGTTTGCCCAACTGATCTCCCTCTCCCAGATCGAAAGACTGGTTATGCTGAAAGACGAGCAGAAAAAATCCTGAAGAAAAATTGAGCCGGGGAGCCAAGTTGGCTCCCCGGCTTGCTGTCATTGTTCAAAAGGCAAGGCACTGTCCAACCAACGATCCATCTGCAAGACATCATGACGACGATGACGTGCCTGTTTCTCTGCCCGCTTTTGTGCCAGGGAAAAGGCAAAGATTACCGCAGCTCTGCCACCCCAGATACCGGATTGAAAGAGAAATTTTAATCCCTTGATCAAGGGCAGGGGCAGAAATCGGATCAGCAATTCATCTTCCAGGCAAAAAAACAGGGTTCCACTGCCCGGATCGCCCTGGCGGCCACTGCGTCCCAACAATTGGCGGTCAATGCGTCCGGCATCGTGCATCTCGGTAACAATGACATGCAGGCCGCCTTGCCGGGAAGCGATTTCACTCAATTTAATGTCGGTTCCCCGTCCTGCCATGTTGGTGGCGATGGTGATGCATCCCTCCTGTCCGGCTGTTGCTACGATCCGTGCTTCCTCCTGGTGGCGTACCGCATTGAGCAGTTCAAACTGCAACCCTTGTTCCTGCAAGCGGGCTGCCAGATTTTCGCTGGCGCGCACACTGCGGGTGCCGATCAATACCGGGCGACGACTGGCATGGATGGCAGCAATTTCTGCCACAATACCGCACCACTTCTCCTCCTCACCGACATAAACCTTGGGTGGGTAAAGGCGGCGAATACAGGGACGATGGGTGGGTACGGTCAAACAGGGTAATCGGTAGATATGCCAGAACTCCCCCACCGCCTCCCTGGCGGTACCGGTCATGGCGGACAATCTGGCAAACTGGCGGAAAAAATTTTGAAAACTGCGCTGGGCCAGGGTTTCCGAACTTTGGCTGATTTTCACCCCTTCATGGGCCTCGATGGCCTGATGAAGTCCCGCCGACAGGGTGCGGTCGGGGGTCATGCGACCGGTATATTCATCCAAAAGAACGATTTTGCCCTCCAACACCACATAGTTTTGATTACGAATGAAAAATTTTCGGGCAACCAGGGCCTGGCGCAGCAACTCCTCTCGACGGGCGGTGGCCCGCCACAGGGGGGGGAGCTGTTCGGCCACACCAGCCATGGTTTCCCTGGCAGAGGGTTTCAAGGTAATATGCCGCCGTTTTATGCTGGCTTCATAGTCCACCTCCTCTTGCAGGGTGGCGGCCACCTGGCTGGCCACTTGTACTGCTCTATCCATGCCCTGGGTCTGGCGCGGGGCGGAGAGTATCAGCGGGGTTACCGCCTCGTCGATCAACAGGCTGTCTGCCTCATCCACCAATGCCGTATGAATTCCCCGTGCCAGCAGCAGGGGTTGACCGTCTCCCCTTGCATAGCCCAACCAACGATTAAATTTTTTCCGCTCCTGACTCACCCCTTGTCGGGCAGCCAGTTGATCCCGCAAAAAATCCCCCAGTAAATCTTTGGCTGTGACATAAACCACATCGGCTTGATAGGGGAGCAACCGCTCCTGGGGGGGCATTTCAGCCTTGATGGCGGCAACGGAAAGTCCGCAGCATGCAAAAAGGGGGGCCATAATTTGGGCATCCCGGCTGGCCAGATAATCGTTGGCGGTCAGCACATGGCATGGCTTGCCGCTCCAGGCTGCCATGACGGCGGCCAGACCGGCCACCAGGGTTTTACCTTCGCCGGTGGCCATTTCCACCAGGAAGCCCTTTTGCATGGCCAGGCTGGCCAGTAGCTGAACCGGGTAGGGACGTATGCCCAGACTGCGAAAGGCGGCCTCGCTCAAAACAGCCAGAATACCCTGGGGGAAATCTTTCCCTTGCGGGCGACGGATGGCCTGACGCATGGCTTCCAGTTGTTGCTGAAATTCCTCTTGGGAAAGGCGTACCAGAACATCCTGCCCCATGGACAGGCGGCTAACCTGACGTTGCAACTGCCAGCGGACCCAGGGAGCACGGCGCAGCCAGCCAATCCAGCCATGGGTGATGGCATCGAAGCCTTCAGGTATGGGGGGAGAAGTCATAGCCGATAATTTTGTTGGAAAAATTGTCTCACAACCCGCTCCCACTGCCAGAGCAGGGGGGTATCTCCCAATTCCAGACGCAGGGTGCCGGAGCGACCGTGCACCAGGCGGACACCATCTTCCCGAATCAGTTGGGCACGTATGAGGAAAAAGGGTTCTGCTGCCAGCAATCCGTGGGGATCACTGGGGTCTACCGCCACTTCCCCCCCTCCCATCCAGCCCAGAGCGGCAGAGGGCAAGGCTCCATGTTGAAAGGGAACCACCTGTATCTGTTGGGTATCCAGGCTGATATTCTCCTGCCCCGCCAGTTTGACTTGTGCCCCTCCCAATGTGCGACCAAACAGGTAAGTATCTACCTGGGGCAGGACGGCGACAAAACGAAAGGCATCGGGGGCGACGATCATCCCCAGAGAACTGCCACGGGGAAGCCATTTGCCCACCATGCCCTCGATTTCCGTACTGCTCCACAGGCCATCCACGGGGGCGGTGACCACCAGTTGGGTTTCTCTTCGCGACAAGTCTGCCAAGGCGGTTTCAACCACCTGCAACTGCTCCCGCAAAGGTTCCATATCGGCCAGCATTTCACTTTCAGCCCGGCGCAGTTGGGCTTTCAGTTGCACCTGCTGCATGCGGGTGGAGGTGATATCTGCCAACAGATCGGGAGCTTCCAGCCGCAGCAGGGGTTGACCACGGGTCACCGCCTGGCCGGGATGGGTGAGCAATTCCACCAGCATCCCCCCGCTTTGGCTGTTCAACTCCCGAAAGGAGAGGGCTTCCACCACACCAGGGGCGCGTATGCGGTCAGGTAGAGGAACCAGGGTGAGCCATGCAATCATGCAAGCGGTCAACAACACGGTGACACTCACGGCACGTATGCGGTGATATTCCAGTCTTGGGGTAAACCACAAATAGTGTATCAATTTGAAAAAAGGCATGAGAATGCTGGAAAAGAACAAAACCAGGGCCACCAGTACGCCCACATCCAAATATTGCTGGGAGACAAATATTAAAATACCACTGATGACCAGCAACCAGTAAAGCAGGCTCAACAGACCATAAGTGGCCATGATCCAGCCTTCCAGCGGGGCATGGACCGGAGGACGCAGGGAGTGAATGCCAAACAGGTGTCGTTCTGCCAGGATGCGCAGTTGTTCCCGGGAGCGTTGGTAGAGGTTGGGAATTCCCAACCAGTCACACAAAATATAGTAGCCGTCGAAGCGTAACAGAGGGTTGATATTGAACAAGAGGGTGGAGACGGTAGCCACAAACATGACGTTATAGGCCACACCGTTGATGGCACCGGGCGATGTATTGGCCCAAATCAGTATGGCCACCGCCCCGACGGCAAATTCCGCCAGCATGCCTGCTGCTCCCACCAGTACCCGCTGCCAGCGGGAGGTAAATCCCCAACTGGCGGTGGCATCCACGTAAGGCATGGGGGTAAAGACCACCAGCATGACCCCCATTTCATGCACTTCCCCGCCGAAGTGTTTGCAGGCGGCAGCATGGCTCAATTCATGTATCAGCTTTGCAATGAAAAAGCCTATATAGAGCAGCAGCAGATTGCCAGGGGCCAACATGCCCGCTGCTTGATCGAACAAGGCACCCTGATGGTCCATGGCCAGTTTGATGCCAAGAAAAATCAATAACGACCAAAGTACCGCACCCACTGGGGCATAAATGAGCCGCAAAAGGGGCAGCATGCGTTGCAACCAGGGGTCCGGGTCCAGGAGGGGAATACGAATGGAGAGAAAAAAGCCCATGAGTTTGGCGCGAACTTCCTGCTCCCGCCGCCGTTTGTAACGCTGAAACAGACTGTTCGCCACCGACGGTGAGTCGAAGTGGAGCAGGTTGGACATGTTGAGCTGTCCCAAAAGCTGCACCACCTCTTCCTGGCTGAGGGCAGCGTGTTCATCCACCGCCAGCATGGCCTGCCAGGCCTCTTCCACACTCTTTTTCTGGTCCAGATGGCACAGGAAAAGGTAGGCATCCCTGGAGATGCGAAAAAATTGATTGTTGAAGGGATCTTGCAACACATACCAGGATTCGCCCCGGTATTCTTGCCGATGTGCTCGCACGTTGGGGCGCAGGGCGAGTCGCACCTGGGCCACCCGATGCCAGGAGGTGCTGAAGGTAATGGCACCCGCATCCAGACCACTCACAGCCAAAATACCTTTTGCAGAAAGCGCAGGGTACGATGGGTGAAAATCCACAACAGGGGACGATCGCCCACATTCACTTTGGCACTCCCTCCCATGCCGGGTCGCCACCAATCTTCAGCGGTTTCCTGGATGGTCGCACGGGCCAGAAAAACATTTTTTCCACTTTTGAGGGTGGCCACCGGCTCCAGCCGGGTAAGATGGATGGCAAAGCGAATGTCCGGTCTGCCGACGAAGGCAATTTCTCCCCGACTGTCGGGTTGAATTTCGTGGATGTCGGTTTCGGGTATTTCCAGCTCCACATAGGTACGGGCGATGCGGGCCACCTTGAATAACAGGTCACCTTTGCGGACCGGGGCGGACAGTTTTTCCTTCAAATTGCCTTCCACCACCACACCACTCATGGGGGAGCGAACCTTGGCGCGGGAGAGGTTGTGACGCAATAAATCCAAACGAGCCATGGATTGATCACGGCGGGCCAGGGCGATTTGCATATCTGCCAGGGAGTCCACCGATTTGGCCTTTTCGGCCTCGCGACCATAGCGGGTGACATCTGCCGCCACGGAGGCCTGCTCCAGCAACAGTTCATGGATATCCAACGTGGCCAGGAGATCTCCCTCTTTTACTTCGTCCCCCATTTCCGCCACCACCTCCTGCAAATAGCCATCAAATGGTGCGGAAAGATAAGCGATATCCTGACTGCGCAAGGTGAAGGGTGCTTCCACCCGATAGGGCCAGGGAATGAGGGAAAGGGCGAGAAGGGTAAATACCACCAGAAAGGACACCAGTTTGGTCAGGCTGTGTTCCACCCCCCAGAAATGGTCCAGTGCATGTTTGGCAGCGGTGACTGCCCGTGCTCCCCACCAGCGGTCGTAGGTGTGAAGATGGTGCAACAGGCCGGCAATGGCGTCCACCAGCAGACGCATCTCCCACACTTCCGTAACCGTGAAAGGGGACTTGCGCCTTTCAACCGTCACCACGGCCACAGGGGAGCCATCCTGGCGCAGGGGCAGGGAGACCAGATGGTCGCTGCCCTGGGCGCGGGCGTGGACTTCATGGGCACGCACCACCGCCGAACTGTTGGCGGGCTTTGGAAAAAGCAGATCCTCATCCTGGTCCAGGGCCTCTTCCATCACCTGCTCCAACTGGCGGGAGGCGGTCATTTTGCGATCAAATTTTTCCACATGACTGATGGCCTGCAAATGGATATGGGCACCCTTGAGCCATCCCAAAGAGACCCGGTCGCACTCGTAGCGGCTGGCCATGTCGTTGCAGAGCATCAAGGCTGCCTTGATGAAGCGACGCTCATTGCCCAGGCGTCCAACCTGGCTCAACAGGTTGAACAACCGTTCGCTCTTGCTGTGCAAGTGTTGCAACTGGCGATTGTTTTGATAACAGGGGGGAATTTGGGCGGCCAGACGTAAGGCAACCAGTGGGACGGG
This sequence comes from Magnetococcales bacterium, assembly GCA_015233935.1. GTDB lineage: Bacteria > Pseudomonadota > Magnetococcia > Magnetococcales > JADFXB01 > JADFXB01. The sequence continues at coordinate 8,254 of JADFXB010000101.1, forward strand.
CGGGGCGTTCTGAGCCAGGAGAATCACCAGCAGGGTGGTTTCCTCCTGGTTGTCACTCAAGCGAAAGGCCAGACCATGCTCTTCCTGGACAAAAGGGGTGGTGCTGGCCCGTTCCGCCAACCGTTGCACCAAGGTCAACTCCCCCTCACTGCCTGCCAAGCGGGCGGGAAACTGTTGAAACACCCGCCAGGCTCCCTCTTTATGGGCAAGCACCATGACGCGGCGGGCTTGGCTCAAATCAGCAACGGATTCCAGATAGCGCGGCCAGAAGGTGGCTGGTGGTCCGTCAAAGGTGGCCAGTGCATACAGGTGGGTAATGGAATCGGATTCGGCAGTCATGAAGCGGTGGCTTTCATCCCTCTCCTTCGGCCAACAAAAGTTGACCGCTTACACCAGGACGGATGGTGCCATCCTGATTATCGATCTCAACCTTGATTTCCACCAGACCAGAGGCCAGATCAGCCACTGGCGAAACAAAAACCACCGTACCCAGTCGGGGAGGGGAGGTGGCATCGGTGCCAACCCGGACTTTCACCTTATCCCCCATTTTAATGACAGAGGCCCATTTGCCATCAAAGTTGCCGGTAAAGTAGACCCGACTGACATCCACCAATCGTACCGCCGGTTCATGGATTCCCACACTCTCGCCAATCTGAAAATAAAGTTTGACGATAACCCCATTCATGGGGGCGCGCAAATAGCGACGGGAGAGGCTTTCACGGGCGGCATCCAATTCGATGCGCTCGCGTTTTTTGGCAGCTTCCAGTGCCTTGCGGTCAGCGGCAGCGGTATTGTAGGACAACTCTTCATCTTCCAACTGTTTGCGGGAGATGGTGTTACTGGCGAATAATTGGCGTGCTTGATCCACCTGGACTTTCAGAACCCGCTCTTTGGAAACCGCCTCCTCCACTTTGGCCCGGTCGTTGAAAACCACCTGTCGGCGTTGGACTTCAAACTCTTCCTGGCTTTTATCCAGGTGCAGAATGACATCTCCCGCCTTGACCGTCTGTCCTTCCTTTGCCAGCACCCCTTCCAGGCGACCAGCGACCGGAAAGCTCAATTTGACATCATCCAGGGATTTAATGGTGCCGGTCAATAGCGGTTGCTCCCCGGCAACAGCGGTGGCCAGACCCATAACCAGCACCACACTTAACCAACCCATGCGCATTACTGTTTTTCCCTGTCAGAGGATAAATCTGTAAAATTGGCGAGAAGAGTTCCCCTTGCCACTTCCAAGGCCACCTTGGCCTTGACGTAGGCCACCGCCTGTTCTGCCAAAGAAACCCGATTGCGTACCATGGACTCCTCCCGGGACAAAACGTTGCGGCGGTCGCTGCGACCGGCTGCCAGTAATTGTTTCTCCATGGTCAACTGTTTACTGCCTGCTTTCAACAGTTGTTGATACATTTCCCAACGTTGGCGGCTGTTTTCCATGGCGGAGAGGGCGGTGGTGATATCGTTGGCCATGGAGGTTTCCAAACCTTGTGCCTCCAGCAATGCTTTGGCCTTGTTCAGTCGGGCAACCCGCAACTGGGCATTGGCCGCTTCATTGCCCATGATGGGGGTGGACATTTGCACCCCCACTTTCCAGGTGGGAAAGTCATCATTTTCCAAGGCACTGTATACTTTATTGCCATTGTATTCCAAACCATTGATCCCATAACTGGCCACCAGATCAATGCGGGGCAGGGTTTGGTTCTCAGCGTAGGCGATACGAATACCCTCCCGTTCCATGGCGACCAGACGACTGCGGTAGTCTGCCCTTTGGGTGAGGGCCGTTTGCATGCTCTCCTGGAAGGAGACCACCTTTTTATCCACCTTGGGCAACGGATCACTGGCTGTGAGAGGGGGCAGGGAATCCTGGGCGGTCACCATCAGCAGGGTACGGGCTTTGCCCATGGCTTCCTCCACCTGCTGACGCGCCTCACTCACCCCCACCTGGTACAGGATAAGGCCGTTTTCCACGTCGATCAGGGCGGTTTCCGACAAACGCCCCTGCTTATCCAGCAGGCGTGCCTCTTTTACCAATCCTTCGGCAGTGCGCAAACCTTCTTCCCAAATGCGCTGACGCTCCTGGGCCATACGCAGATCCAGGTAGGCAGAGATGGCACTGGAAACCACCGAGGTGTTCACTTCCAGGGTGGAAAGACCCGCCACCGCAGCATCTTTTTCCGCAATGCGGGTCTTGGCCATGGTGATATCCACACCGGCATCCCGCAAAAGGGGCTGAGTCACGGAAAGATCATAAAAGGATTTGAACTCCCGTGGCCGATTGGCAATGGCCTGCAAATTGGAATCGATGGCATCCACCCCCAGTTTGGCCTCGATGGTGGCACCGGTGGGAATCAGCGCACTTCCTCCAATGTCATAACCGCTATTTTTGCGCGAGTAAATGCCCAGGTTTTGCCGAACCAGATCTTCTTCAGCCGTATTTTTCTGTCGTATGCTGGAGCGTTGCACATTCATTTTGGCCACCGGCTCGAAGGCACCCTTGGCCTGATTGACCCCTTCCATGGCAATCTGTTCCGACATTTGCTGGGAGGCCACGGTATGATTGGCATTCAAGACCTGTTGGATATAGCTCTTCAGTGTCCATTTGCCCGCTGCAACAGGCGGGTTGGATGTCAGGTTTGCCTCTGCCCAGACCAGGCTTTCTGGATGGGGCATGACCATGGCAACCAGCATGCCCAAGGCCAGCAAACTTTTCCGCTTTTTACTCAATGGATTAACCTTCATTTAGACACCAGCATGTTTTGATTGTTATCAAGGTGTATGGGTTTCTTCAGGAGTGTTTTCTGTTTCTGGCTCAGGTTCAGAAACCTGTTCCTCCAACGGAGGAAGCTCCTCTTGTGGTGTTGCAGACGGTTGGCTATCTGGTTGAACGCTGGATTCCGTCTCAAACACCACTTCAAAAATATTCTTACTGCTGGAGAAGGGAGAGGAGGTGGCGCGAATGACCATGGACTCGCCACTGCTGACACTGTTGCTGCCAAAATTGGCAACGATATGGGGCAGCAGCAGGGTTTTGATGGATTTTTCCATGGTGAAATCCCCTTGCTCGCTGGGCCGTTTCTGGCTAAACAGATCGGTACTGTCTTGATGCATGGGAATGGTCAGGGTGGTGGTAGCTGCCTGGAAACCGGCCATGATGGCCTGCAAGGCGGGTTTGCTCAGGCCGGACATGCGTTGCAGACGCAGCACCGGCTGTTCATCCATGCTAAGCACTTTGCCTTTGGCCAGTTTGCCATGTTTGGAATAGAGCACCACCCATCCTTCGGGTGCCATTTGCAGCACCCCTTGATCACCGATGGCCAGACTGCCCTCATTGGCGATGATAATGTGTCCCTCCAGCCGGTTGAGGGCATTGAGGGTGAGAACATCGGTGTTGATATCAAAGGCATCGTAGTCGCCCATGCCGGTATTGGCTTCCAGGGTAAGGGTGGCGGCAGAGGCAATGTTTACCCCTTCGTCCTCGCTGTTATCCACAATGGCTTGTCCGGCCTGGATGGTAATGTTGCCGCTTTCGCTGCTGACCCGTGTCAGAAGAACATCACCGGCTGCTTGCAGGTGAATTTCCCCGTCGCCGTGGGTTTGGATGCCAGCAGCTCCCAGATTCAGGTTGGTTAAGGCATTGAGGAAGATCGTACCGTTGCCGCTGGACAGGGCCTCCACTTCACCGGCCTGCAAATCGATATCGGCATCACCACTGTTGCCAATATTGGCAGCGGCCTGCAATACCACTTTGCCCTGGGTGGAAAGATTGACCCCTTCGTCGCTTCGTTGATCCACAATGGCACCATCGGCCTCATGGGTTCCCGCATGGAGGATGATTTGGCCATCATCGGTGGTGAGCAGGGAGACGGCGATGGTGCCCCCAGCCGTCAGGGAGATATCCCCCCCCGCACTCAAAAGACCATTGACCGACAGATCCAGGTAGGCTTCCAGCACCATATCCCCGTTGGTGGTGATATCGCCAAGGGTTTCCAACTGACCACTTCCGGCCTGGAGGGAGAGGTCGCTTTCCGTCGTCACGGTGAAGAGGCCATCCGCGACGGTGACTGTGTAGGAGGAGGGGGTGTCGGTAGCTTGCAGGGTAACATCCCCCTCTCCTTGGACAAGGGTAACCCCCCCTGGCGCGGTGACGGTGGCCGAGTTTACCGGTATGAGCCTATCGGCTTGCAAGGCGATGGTGCCACTCTGGCTGGTAAAGCTGTGGAAGGCCAGATTGCCACTGGCCTGATAGGTAATGTTGCCGGATTCACTGCTGGCATTA
>JADFXB010000102.1 GCA_015233935.1 Magnetococcales bacterium
TCTACGAATGCAATCAGTCCCCCTGACCGGTGAAGGGGTGGCCTCCTACGACTTGGTGCTGCTGGTTACCGATCATGATGGTCTTGATTATGCTTTGGTCGCGCATCATGCCAAACAGATTGTGGATACCCGCAACTTGTTTGGTCGATTAGGCATCAACGATACCAACATTCATAAGGCCTGATGCTTATTCGTAACCAGATGTCCATGTGAAATTTTAACTTAAAGCAGCCAAGAGAAGCATATGGAACTCACCATTGGGAATGGCAAAGTTGCGGTTATTGGAGCAGGATATTGGGGGAAAAATCTAATTCGGAATTTTTCCCAACTTGGAGCATTGGGGTGCATCGTTGACTCAAGTCCGGTTATTCAGGAGCGCATGACTCAAGAGTACCCAGGTGTCAAATTAACAGCCTCTTTTTCGGATGTCTTGGGCGATGCAGATATTCGGGGTGTTGCCATCGCCACACCAGCGGAAACCCATGGTGTCCTGGTCCGCGAAGCCATTCTCGCTGGCAAGGATGTCTATGTTGAAAAACCCTTGTGCTTGTCGGAAAGTGAAGGGAAAGACTTGATTCGCTTGGCAGAAGATCGTGGAACCCTGCTTATGGTGGGTCATCTCCTCTGGTATCATCCCGTCCTGTTGAAGCTTCAGGAATTGCTCCGACAGGGAGAGTTGGGGCGCATTCGCTACATCTACTCCAACCGGCTAAATATGGGTAAGTTACGGGCGGAGGAAAATGTCCTCTGGTCGTTTGCGCCCCATGATATTTCAGTAATTCTCGGTCTCCTTGAAGAAATGCCCGAGTCAGTCAATGCCCAAGGCGGTAACTACCTTCACCAGAACATTGCCGACGTGACCGTGACCTTGCTGTCTTTTGCCAGTGGGATCAAGGCGCATATCTTTGTCTCCTGGTTGCACCCGTTCAAGGAGCAGAAACTGGTAGTGGTTGGCGATCGCCAAATGGCGGTATTTGATGATACCGCTCCCTGGGGGCAGAAGCTCGTTTTGTACCCCCATCAGGTGGAATGGCGGAATAATGTTCCCACCGCAGTCAAGGCTGCTGGAGAAGCCGTCGCTGTGGAGCAGGAAGAACCCTTGCGGGCGGAATGTGCTCATTTTCTTGACTGCATGGTCACCAGAAAACCTCCCCGTACCGATGGTGCCGAGGGGTTGCGGGTGCTCAAGGTATTGAATGCCTGTCAACACGCACTGGAAACTGGTAAAATTCAGACCATGGATCGCAAACAGGAGGAGAAGTTTTTCGCCCATCCTTCTGCTGTCGTTGATCGCAACGTGGAGATCGGTGCCGGAACGCGTATTTGGCATTTTTCTCATATTCTGGAGGGTTCGACCATTGGTGAGGGGTGTAATATTGGTCAGAACGTGGTTATCGGCCCCCACGGTCGCATCGGCAAGGGATGCAAAATACAGAACAACGTTTCCCTATATGAAGGGGTGATCCTGGAAGATCACGTCTTCTGCGGACCCTCCATGGTCTTCACCAATGTCTATAACCCCCGTGCCGCCATCAAAAAGATGGATCAACTCCGACGGACCCTGGTCGGGCGGGGGGCGACCTTTGGAGCTAACTGCACCATCGTGTGTGGTAATACCATTGGCGAATACGCCTTTATTGGTGCGGGTGCGGTGGTTAATCGGTCGGTCAAGCCCTATGCCTTGGTGGTAGGGAACCCAGCCAAACAAATTGGCTGGGTGTGCCGTTGTGGCGAGAAGTTGCCCCAGGGGCAAGGTGAAGTCAGTTGTTCATCCTGCGACGCTACCTATTTGGTGGAAGAGGATGATTGTCTACCAAAAGCGTGAATATCGTTGTCACTCACTCAGACGTCACGGAACCAACATGTCCCTCCCGGTACAATTTGTTTTTGATGCGCAAGTATTGGCCAATGCGTCGGCCCATGGATCTGATAATAGTGTCCTTCAAGCACTTGAGAAGGTTCGACGTGGGGAAGTGGAGGGATGGTATGCCGCCCATACTCCCCTCCTTGTCCATGCAATGCTTAGTCGCGAGGGACAATCTGGGGAAAAGAGTTGGAACGCAGCCAAAGAGTTGCTAAGCTTGTTAAAACCTTTACCCCAGGTTGGCCACGAGTTGCTGGAACTGGATGACAGTGCTGGTGCCAATCTGGAATCGTTGCTAACTGACCATCTTGCTAGTCGCTATCTGCCCAATCCGGTGGTGATTAACAAAGAAAACTGGCGACTCCTTGCCCAGGGGGCTTGGCAATCCGTTCAGGCTGAGGATGTATTGGCCCATGTCGGCACCGTGACCTCGACGAAACAAGCCATCGACTTTATTGACCTGCGCATCCAGCAGCGGGCCGTTTGGCCGCGTATGCAGACCAATATACTGAACGTATTGCGCCACGGTCAGTATATCATGGGACCGGAGGTGCGGCAGCTTGAAGATAAGCTGACTGCCTATACGGGTGCCAAGCATTGTATTACTGTGTCATCAGGGACCGAGGCTTTGCTCATCAGCCTTATGGCCCTGGGTATCGGCCCTGGCGATGAGGTCATTACCACCCCATTTACCTTTGTCTCCACTGCTGAAGTCATTGTTTTGCTGGGTGCCAAACCAGTTTTTGTGGATATCGAACAAGACACTTGCAATATTAATCCTACTCTGATTGAGTTTGCCATCACCGACCGCACCAAGGCGATCATGCCGGTAAGCCTCTATGGCCAACCGTCGGACATGGATGAAATCAACGCCATCGCCGCCCGGCATGGTAACCTGCCGGTTATTGAAGATGGTGCGCAGAGTTTTGGCGGGGAATACAAGGGCAAAAAGAGTTGCAACCTCAGCACCTTCGGGACCACCAGCTTTTTTCCAAGCAAACCCATTGGCTGTTACGGAGACGGCGGAGCCATTTTCACCAGCGATGATTACCTCGCCCAGGCATGTAGGGAGATCCGGGTCCATGGTCAGAGCAAACGCTATGTCCACACCCGTATCGGTGTGGGCGGTCGCATGGATACCTTGCAGTGCGCCATTGTTCTAGCTAAACTGGAGCGGTTTGACTGGGAGGTAAGACAACGGCAACAGGTCGGTGCCCGTTACTCGGAGCGAATCGCCGCCCGTTGCCCGCAAGTCATTCCGCCCCATGTTGACGCGAGGAATACCAGTGTCTACGCCCAATACACTATTCGGGTCAAAGATCGGGATGCCACGGTTCGGCAATTGAAAGAGGAGGGGATTCCCACCGCCGTCCACTATCCCATCCCATTGCATCGCCAGGTCGCATTCGCCGACCAGTGCCGTGTGTCTGGGGATTTGTCCGTTGCCGAGGATGTATCGCAACACGTGTTGAGCCTTCCCATGCATCCCGACCTCTCCCTGGCCTACCAGGAGCGTGTCGTGGAGGCGTTGAGCAAGTGATCGACATTGCCTCCCTGGAATCAGTGGTGATCGAAACGTGAAAATACTTACCATTCTTGGCGCACGTCCCCAGTTCATCAAGTCTGCCGCTGTCAGTCGCGCCATTCGTCGCCACAATGAAGCCCATATGGGCCGTGAAATTCGGGAAGTGATCGTGCACACCGGGCAACACTTCGATGCCAACATGTCGGATGTCTTTTTCGAGCAGTTGGACATCTGTCCCCCAAACCACAACCTGGGCATAGCCAATCTGGGGCATGGTGCAATGACCGGGCGGATGCTGGAAGGGATTGAGGTACTCATACAGCAGGAAAAGCCTGACTGTGTTCTGGTGTACGGCGATACCAACTCAACTTTGGCCGGAGCCCTTGCCGCGAGCAAATTGCAGGTTCCGGTGGCCCATGTCGAAGCGGGGTTGCGCTCTCATAATTTGGCGATGCCTGAAGAAATCAACCGCACTCTGACTGATCGGATCTCCCTCATTCTTTTTTGTCCGACTCAAGCGGCTGTTGATAATCTCAGGCTGGAGGGGTATCCTTTTCCGCAGCCTGGGAATCGTACTCAGCATATCCAGAATGTGGGCGATGTCATGTACGACGTCACCCTCTTTTATCGGGACCGGGTCGCCCGTTCTTTGTCACTCGACTCCTGGGGCGTGCGAGACAAGGAGTATGCGCTTTGCACCCTGCATCGCGCTGAAAACACCGATGACATCCGTCGCCTCGACACAATTCTCTCCGCGTTGCGTGACATCAGCCTGGAGACCCAAGTGGTTTTTCCGATCCATCCCCGAACCCGCAATCTACTGGCCAGACAGAACTATTATCATTGGCTGGATGGACTCATGGTGGTGGATCCTGTACCCTACCTGGAAATGCAGCGTCTGGAAATGGGGGCCTGCGCCATCCTGACCGATTCGGGGGGCATCCAGAAGGAGGCCTATTTCCATCAGGTGCCATGCATAACCCTGCGCGACGAAACCGAATGGGAGGAAACGGTCCTTCTGGGCTGGAATCAGGTTGTAGGTGCCAATCACGACTTGATCCTTTCGGCCTATCACAAGTTGCAGACTCCTTCGCGCGGCACTGAAATGCCTTATGGGGAAGGCGATGCCGCTATACAGATAATTAAGTTTATTAGGGAAATTCGATGATACTGGTACTGCTCCCCGCCTACAACGAAGAAGAGTCGCTGCCAAAGCTGATGCCTAAGCTCCAGCAGACTCTCGCAGCCATGAACGAAGAGTTTAAGATCCTAGTCTGCAACGATGGCAGCAGGGATCGTACCCAAAGCATGCTGGAAGAGTATGCCAAGGAGATGCCCGTTGAGATCATCCGCCACAAGATCAACCGCGGCCTGGGGGAATCAACCCGCGACCTGTTCGAACTGGCCTCTGAAATGGCCAGGGACGGGGATGTGATCGTGCGTTTGGATTGTGACGACACCCACGAACCGGAATTCATTCCAAGGATTGTTGAGAGGGTGCGTAGCGGCTGCGACGTGGTGATCGCCTCCCGGTTCGCCCCCGGCGGCGGACAATTAGGGGTGAACGGGTATCGGGCCTTCATTAGTCGCAGTGCCAATCTGTTCATGAAGGTCTTTTTCCCCATTCCCGGTTTGCGCGAATATTCGTGCGGCTTTCGCGGCTACCGGGCGGAAAAGATCAAGGAGGCGGTCGCTTTTTATGGAAATAATTTTATTCAACTTAAGGGGTTGGGATTTACCTGTACCCTGGAAAAACTGGTCAAGCTCAGGCTTATTAACGCCAGGTTTGGCGAGGTGCCGTTTTTGTTGCGGTACGATCAGAAGCTGAGCACCAGCAAAATGGTTTCCAGTGTCACCACCCTGGGATATGTCGTCATGACCATCCTGTATTATTGGCCTTGGGGTGGTTGGCGGATGGCCATTCGGAATAAACATCACGTGTGGAATTTGGCCAATGACCAAAATTGATGATGTTCGGTCTTTTTGGGAAAATAATCCCCTATGGACCGGTGAATCTGTTCACCCGGCGGGTTCGATCCCCTTTTTTGAAGAGCATCGAGAAGTTTACATGGCGGATTGTTTCGGCGGGGGCTTTGATTTACGTTTTCTGCCACCACCCCGTCCCATGGGACAGGCCATGAGCGTACTTGATCTGGGATGCGGTATTGGTTTCTGGGTCAGCGAGTTTGCCATGCGGGGCCTGAGCAACCTGGATGCCGCCGATCTTACCGAACAGGCATTGGCCATCACGGCAAAAAGGCTGGAGGCGTATGGACTGAAGGCCAATCTCAGTTTGCAGAACGCTGAAAAAATGACTTTTCCTGATCACACCTTCGATCATGTGAACTGTCAGGGGGTCATTCATCATACCCCCGATACGAACGCAACTGTCGCCGAGATCGCCCGGGTCCTTAAGCCCGGTGGTACAGCCAGTATTTCCGTCTATTATCGCAATCCGATTCTCAGATTGTGGCCCTATGTGCGTTGGCTTGGCTGGCCTCTGGCGAAACTGGGGGGGGGCTTGAAGGGGCGTGGGCGGGAAAAAATCTTCCTGGAGAGCAATGTAGACGAAATCGTGCGTCTCTACGATGGCATAGAAAATCCCATCGGCAAGAGCTACACCCGCGAGCAGTTCCTGAGTATGCTTGAAAAGCACTTCATCGTTCAAGAAACCTATTTGCATTTCTTTCCCGCCAGAGCCTTGCCCTTTCAATTGTCGGCCGGGCTGCATCGTTGGCTGGATAAACACCTGGGATTCATGATTTACGCAACTCTGAAAAAACCATGTGCGGTTTAGTCACTATTCACTCGGCCGGTCGTTCATTGGAGGATCGTGTCAGCGTTCTGAAAGCGATGCTCGCCAGGATTGCCCATCGTGGACCGGATGGTGAAGGGAGCATCCATATCCCCGGCCAGGCTCTCCTAGGCCATCGAAGACTCGCCATCATCGATCTGGAACATGGCGGCCAGCCCATGTGTTCCAGGGATCAGCGGTATTCCTTGGTCTACAATGGTGAGATTTATAATTATCAGGAATTGAGAAAAACCCTGATCCAGAATGGTCACCGCTTCGAGACATATTCGGATACCGAAGTCCTGTTGAAGCTCCTCATTAATGAGGGCGTCCAGGCTATCGGACGTCTCAACGGCATGTTTGCTTTTGTCTTCCACGATCGCCAGAACAATACGTGGATTGCGGCCCGTGATCCGTTTGGCATCAAGCCCCTCTACTATACGCAATCGGGGGACGAGTTGCTGTTCGCCTCCGAGATCAAGGCCTTTTTGGACCACCCGGAGATCAAGGTGGGGCGCGACGATACGGCGTTGCATCAGTACCTGGCCCTGCAATTTTGTCTGGATGAACGCACTCTGTTTGCAGGAATCAGCAAAGTCAAGCCGGGTTTCTACTTCGTTGGACAGGGTTCGGTTATTGAGCAAAAGGTCTGCTACTGGGATACCAACTACCAGATCGATTATTACCATACCGAGGAATATTTCATTGACCGGTTGCGGGCCACTCTTGAAGACAGCATTCGGTTGCAGATCCGCTCCGATGTGCCGTTGGGAGGGTACCTTTCAGGTGGCATCGACTCCAGTCTGGTGTGCTCGCTGGCATCTCAGCATATGGAAACCCCGATGCCAATGTTCCATGGTCGCTTTGCCGAAGGACCGGAATATGATGAGTCGGCCTATGCCAAGGCGGTGGTAGTCGGGTTACAGGGGATTTACCATGAGGTGGTGCCCACAGCCCAGGATTTTGTCGATTGCTTGCCCAGTTTGATCTACGCCCTGGACGAACCCCTGGCAGGTCCTGGACTGTTTCCCCAATTTGCAGTCTGTAAGCTGGCCCGGCAGCACGTCAAGGTAGTACTCGGAGGACAGGGTGGTGATGAGATCTTTGGCGGTTATGCCCGCTATCTGGTCGGCTATCTGGAACAGGCCATCAAGGGTGCCATCTATGAAACTAAAGAAGAGGGCAAGCATCTCGTTACTCTGGAATCCATCATACCCCAGCTTTCATTGCTCAAACACTACCGCCCCCTCCTGGCGCAGTTCTGGAGCAAGGGACTGTTTGAGGATATGGACGCCCGTTATTTTCACTTGATTGATCGGAGTCAAGGGTTGCATTCGGTTTTGCATCCCGATGTATGGACAGGTTTCGACAAAGAAAATCTGTTCGCAGACTTCCAGAAGGTATTCAATCACCCGGATACTCGATCCTACATCAACAAGATGACTCATTTCGATCAAAAGACCCTCCTTCCAGCCCTACTTCAGATCGAAGATCGGGTGAGTATGGCGGTTTCCCTCGAGTCACGGGTGCCTTTGCTAGATACCCGCATTGTTAACCTTGTGACCACTATGCCGCCCCCGCTTAAATTCCAGGGCGGACGTAGCAAGTATATTCTCAAAAAAGCCATTCTCAATTTGTTACCCAACCTTGTGTTGGAGCGCAAGGACAAAATGGGCTTTCCTGTCCCCCTCAGTGATTGGATGCGCAAAGGGAAGGTGCGGGAGTTTATCAGCGATACCTTGTTATCAGCGCGCAGTCGGCAGCGAGGTATCTTCAAGCCAGAGGCACTGCAAGAAATGATCACCAGCCATGGTGTGGGTGGGCGGCAATTGTGGGGTGCCTTGTCCTTGGAGCTTTGGCATCAGAGGTTCATGGATGCACCCTGAATGTCTCACCCTGCCTCCCCATGAAGTTATTCAACGCCACGTCCGTCAGGCCCTGTCTCGATATTGGTTTGTACAAGAGCTGGATCCGTCGGTTTTACCCATCCAGTGCCATCGCCCTGCAGAAATCACCGGTCCATTGCGACTTCATGCCATTACACTACCAGATTGGGGGGCAATCCATGGTGTGGAGGGTATCATCCTGATCCCCCTAGAGGCGAGTCCCCACGGCGATGACTGGCAAAAGGTCGATTGGTGGCTTGGAGCCTTTCTGCTTCTTGAGTGCTGGCATGAGCGTACCTGGGAGTTGCATCATGGCCCCATCCATTCTTACAGCTTTAGGCTGGAAGGGTGGGACGAACGCGCCTGGGATCATGCTTGGGTAAATCGGATCGCTCTGTTTCTCCGCTCCTGGTGGGCCCACCTGCAGGACAAATCAGCGGAGTGGTTTGAAGCGTCTCTGCCAGCGACCGAAATCTTGATGACCCACGATGTCGATGCCGTTGGAAAAATCTTGCCCATCCGGCTCAAACAGGGGGCATTCAATCTCTACAATGCTGTCCGTGCACTCCTGAATGGGGATCCAGGTACTACATTTGATAAAATCGGGGTGGCCGTGCGGTTCCTGTTGGGCCGCGAAGCGTGGGAAAAGGTCAATTTCCTCCTCGCCATGGAGAAACAATTGGGCATTCGGGCATATTACAATTTTTATGCCGATTCGCGCCCCAAGAATCTGCAACGTTGGCTGTTTGATCCCGACTATGACGTGGAATCGATCTACCTGAGGGATCTGTTGCGTCGTGTCCAGGAACAAGGGGGGATGGTTGGTCTGCATCCTACATTTGATGCTTGGGAGTCGGCCATTCCGATTAGGGATCAACGGGAAAGGCTCTCCCGTGCGGCCAACATTCCTGTGAAATCTTGTAGACAGCATTGGTTGCGTTTCAGTTGGCACAAAACTTGGGCCGCACAGGTCGCAGCCGGAATCGAGCAGGATACCACTCTGATGTTCAATGACCGACCGGGTTTTAGGGCTTCTGCGGCACTGGTATGGCACCCTTGGGAACCGGTACAGGGTTGCTGCCATACGCTCCTGGAGTACCCGTCCGTCCTGATGGATTCTCATTTTTACGACTATCAACCCCTGTCCGATGTCGAACGAAAAAAAGCTCTTCAGAATTGGCTCGGAGAAGTTGCTCTGGTCAAGGGTCAGATCGGAGTTCTCTGGCATCCCCATACGCTGACCAAGGATTATGGTTGGGAGGGGGGATTTCAGGATTTGCTCTTGGCGATGGCTGAGATCCGATCATGTTAGTTTTTTATTGTTGTGAAAAATCCAGACTACAGTTACTACTGAAGATGAAAAATTTGGGAGGTTGTTGAATGTCAGCATTCACACTAAGAAAGTTTTTTCCAAGATCGTTGCATAAACCTCTCTGGGGAGATAGGAGTAGGTGGGGGCATCTTATCAATCAGGAAGATCATTGTTGGAAAGAGTGGCAAAAAACTTATAGTAATTTTTATGCCGCAAATCAGCGCGCAGGTATTGGTAAGATGGTGAATAATGCTGGATACCGCATTATGGCGCAAATTGATATGACGGGTAAGCGTGTATTGGAGATCGGAGCTGGTGATATCGGGCATATCATATATTGGCATGGAAGCCCAGATGAATACATTTTGGTGGATGTGAATGCCGAAATGATGGCAAAGGCCGAACAGAGATTGGTTGAAAAAGGATGTCCCCACCGTTCCATTTTGCTTGAACGCATGCAAACACTCCCATTGGCGGATGCATCGGTGGATGTTGTGGTGTCTTTTTACTCACTGGAACATTTGTATCCTCTTGCTCCATATCTTCACGAAATGAATCGCGTTTTGGTGCCGGGTGGTATTTTGATCGGAGCCATTCCCACCGAGGGGTCATTGGCCTGGGGTGTTGGAAGAATGCTCACTTCTCGGCGTTGGCTTCATAAAAATACCAACATTGATCCCGATAAAATCATCTGCTGGGAGCATCCCAACTTTGCGGACCAGATCATTACCGAATGTGATGGAATATTCAATCGATCAAAGTTGAACTACTGGCCCATGGCCATACCCATTATCGATATTAATCTTATCATGCAGTTTATTTACAACAAGGGATTGACTCGTGTCTGAGATAATCCTTTCAACTTATCTTGCACAAATTGAGCAGACACTGCCGCGCTTGTTGGCCATGTTTGATGTGGACCGAACCAGTCGCAGCCATGGCATGGGGGATCGTTATTACTGGGCGTGGGGCCTGATCGACTTTGGAAATGGTACTTTCCAGGGTGCGGCCCACGGACTAGCGCGCCTATGGCGGCACGGCCTGTGGCCATACAGCACATCGAAAGAACAGTTCATGGAACGCATGAACGCGCTTTTCCATGGGGCGAAAAATTTAACCCGACAGGATGGCAGTCTGGAAGAGGCATTCCCCCACGAAGGCTCGTATTGCGTTACCGCGCTGGTTGCCTTTGACCTGCTTGTTGCTACGAATCTCTTGGACGACGATATTGATGCGGAGACCAAAACCCGCTGGCAGCAGATAATCGCCCCTATGATCGATTTTCTGCTGCATGGAAATGAAACCCATGCTATAATATCAAATCACATCGCAACTGCTGTGGCGGCTCTGGTAAGGTGGCATCATCTCACCGGTGATGAGGCGGTGGAGGTCCATGCGCGGATGTTGATGGACCGGATACTCTCCCACCAATCCCCTGAGGGATGGTTTCGTGAGTACGATGGGGCCGATCCCGGCTATCAAAGTCTCTGCACCTATTATCTGGCCGACGTGCATCAAATGCGGCCCGATTGGGGTCTGTTGGTTCCGCTCAGCAACTCGATTCGCTTCCTATGGTTTTTTGCCCATCCGGATGGCTCCTTTGGTGGTCATTATGGCAGTCGCTGCACCCGGTTTTACTATCCTGCCGGAATAATGGCATTGGCCGGAGAGGTGCCTGAGGCCCGAACTCTAGCTGCTCACATGATCAGGTCCATTCGTAACCTCAAGGTAGTTACCCTGCTGGCCATGGATGAACCCAATCTGGTGCCAATGTTTAACGCCTATTGTTGGGCGGCCGTGCTATCCAAAACCGAGATGTTCGGCGAAAGCGAAGATACGCTGGAATTACCAGCTTTAAGCAGTCGCTCTTTTCGTCAATATTTTCAGCAAGCCGGATTGTTTCTGGATCGGGGTGCCCACCACTATACTGTAATTTCAGTTCACAAGGGCGGAGTGGTCCGCCACTTTATTAATGGTTATTTACAAATACTGGACGATGGCCCCGTAATCCGGAATTCGAATGGCCAACTGGGCAGTACCCAGAGCTACTCTGAAAATAACAAAATGCACTGGGAAAACGAAAATGGACTCCGAATTGAATCGTCAGCGACCCCCATGCCGAAACAATTGCCTGGTCCTTTGCAATTCATAGCTTTGCGAATTTTTTGCGTCACGGCATTCCGCTCCTCCCGACTGCGGGAGTGGGTCAAGCAGCAGTTGGTTAAACTACTCATCACGGGTGGCAAACCCTGGCCCGTGAAAAATCGACGCACGATTATCCTGGGGGAGATGCTGAAAGTGACCGATCAACTCGACTTGCCAGCAGGGTATGCTCAAGTCGGCGGGATTCCATCCTATGTTCCCATCCATATGGCCAGCCAGGGGTACTGGCAGAGTCAGGACGAGGAGAGAATGCCATGATCCCGCGCTTTAAACCTTGGTTGGACCATCGGGAATTTTTTGCGCTCTTCCGGCGTAACCGAGGGGCGGTGGCCCGTTTCGAACAGGCATTCGCCAAGGAATTTCATGCCGTTGATGCCGTCTCCTTCCCTTATGGACGCAGTGCTTTGTGGGCATTCTTGCGGGCCGTAGGGGTGCAGGATGCCGAGGTGGTCATGCCGGCCTACACATGTTCGGTGGTCGCACATGCTATCAGTATAAGTGGCAATCGACCGCGCTTTGTGGATATCCGCCTCACCGACTATAACATGGACCTGGATTTGTTGCCTCAGGCCATAAATGAAAAGACACGTGCTGTGGTCGCGACGCATCTATTTGGTTATCCACTTGATCTAGAAAGGGTCGAGGCTATTGTCGCCGAGGCTGAGGCCAAATATGGTCACAAGATATGGCTGATTCAGGACTGCGCCCATTCTTTTGGCGCGAGTTGGCAAGGACGACTGGTCACTACGTCTGGTGATGTTGCCTTGTTTGGTCTGAACATCAGCAAAATGATGACCTCGATCTTTGGAGGCATGCTCACCTTCCAGGATCGTGAATTGGCTGCCGAAATCCGCGCTTGGCGGGATATACACTTTACACAGCCATCCCCCATCAAAGGGCTGATGCGCCGCCTTTATCTCCTGGCCATTTATTTGGCGTTTAACGAAAAGGTCTA
>JADFXB010000103.1 GCA_015233935.1 Magnetococcales bacterium
TGAAACAGCAGCTCATCGTGTTGGAAGGGGATCCCTTTGTACGGGATGCCGCCAAAGAGTTTGCCCGCGCCTTCCAAATCTATCAATCCCATGATAACGATGACTGGCGCGGGGTGGCAGAGCGGTTTTCTCCCCGGTTGAAGGAGATCATGACCGTCAACCACTGGACCGATATTTTGCTCATCCGCCTGGATGGCACCGTGGTATTTTCTGTGCAGAAGAAGGGCGATTTGGGGACCAATATCCAGGAAGGAGCGTTGAAAAGTTCGGGTCTTGGCAAGATCATGGAACTCTTCCAAACTGGGGAGAACAAGGATCAAGGGGTGCGCATGAGCGATTTCACCCTCTATCCACCAGCAGACAACGAACCTTCCGCCTTCATGGGAGTTCCACTACGGGATAAACGGAATCGGGTAGCGGGATATTTTGTCATACGTGTACCCGTGGATGCGGTCAATGAAATAACCATGCAGGAAAATGCCATAGAGAATGGCATGGAAACAGTCATGGTTGGTAAAGATTATCTAATGCGTTCCGATTCCGTATTAGACTTTGACCATCATTCGGTAGCAGCCTCTTTGCAAAAGCCGGAGATCAACCACTTCAAGAATGAAGCCAGTCGCTTGGCCTTGGAAGAGGGGAAAAGCGGAATTTTGGAAATGAAGGACTACCGGCAGGTTCCCGTCCTCATTTCATTTTCGCCGGTGGAAATCCTGGGCTATCACTGGGCAGTGTTCACCAAGATTGATTCCGCCGTCATTTATGAGGCCATTGATCATCTGGTTCTCAACAATTTGATGATTACCTTGGGATTCGCCCTGGCAGTGGCGGTGGTAGCTTGGTTGTTGGCGCGTCAATTGATTGCCCCCATTCAACTTGTCAAAGACAATATGCGGGAGTTTGCGGAAGGGGAGCGTCCCGATCTCACCCATCGTCTTTCAACACCAGGCAAGGATGAACTAGGCGAGTTGGTGGATTGGTTTAACCAGTTTCTTGAGGTTTTGCGCCGGTTGATTGCAGAAGTGAAGGAGAATGGCTCCTCTTTGAGCCAGACTTCTGGTGAACTACTGGCGATTGCTGCCCAGGTTTCCAGCAATGCCTCCACGGTATCCGGGCTTTCTTTGGGGGCGGAAAAAGATGTACAGCAAATGAGCACCACCATGAAACAAACGGTTGCGGTGGTGCAAGGTTCCAGCCAGAAGTTGCAACAGGTGGCGCATGCCATTGGTCAGATCAGCAGCAATTTATCCACCGTCTCTTCAGCAGCGGAGGAGGCTTCCATCACCTTGAGTTCGGTTTCCCACGCCAGTGAGGAGACCAGTGGTCGTTTGGCCACGGTGAAGGATGCAGCCTTGCGCACCAGCGAAAACGTACAGACAGTGGCAGAAGGAGTGGATGCCATCGCCTCTGCCTTGCAAGCCATTCGCCAGCGGTGCGAACAAGCGGGCAGGAGTTCGCGTCTGGCAGAGGAAAAATCCAATGCCACCAAGTCCACCATGGAGCGATTGAGTGCTTCCTCTCAGGAGATTGGTCAGGTGGTGGAGATGATCAATCGCATAGCGGATCAAACCCGCATGCTGGCCTTGAATGCCTCCATTGAAGCGGCTGGTGCAGGAGAGGCAGGCAAGGGATTTGCGGTAGTGGCCAATGAGGTGAAAGAATTGGCCAGCCAGACCAACCACGCCACCCGGATGATCGAAGAGAAGGTTGTGGAGATCCAGACCAAC
This sequence comes from Magnetococcales bacterium, assembly GCA_015233935.1. Taxonomy (GTDB): domain Bacteria; phylum Pseudomonadota; class Magnetococcia; order Magnetococcales; family JADFXB01; genus JADFXB01. The sequence continues at coordinate 1,728 of JADFXB010000103.1, forward strand.
TCCCGCAATGCCAGCCATGAAAGCCATGAAGTAGCCAACCTGATAGTTCAAATTCGCGCGGGCACCCAGGAGATTGAGGAGTCGGTCAACATACAAAGTGTGACGGTCAAGGGGATCAACACCTCTATGACAGCTCTAGCCCGTGAGACCCAGCAGGTGACCGATGAGATGGCCAGCTCCTCCGATGCGGTGTCAGAAATGACCCGCAATGTGAGTGAAATCGCCCTGGGCATTCAGGAGATCACCCGCAATGTTGGGGAGGTTTCCAGAGAGATGGAGCAGGTGGTCAGTGGGGTATCGGAAGCGGTCTCTGGCAGCCAGCAAATATCCCATGCCATCCAGGATATGGCCACCATCACCAGCGGCCTGTCCACCGCCATGGAACAGGTCAGTCGGCAGAATGAAACCTTAAAACAAGCCAGCCAAGTGGTAGACCTCCGCTCCCGCTCCTTGAGTGAAATGGGCGATGGGATTAACGACAAATTGCAGAGGTTCCAGGTATAAGACAGGTCTGAAGGGTGTCTGAACACCTTGATGCCAATTTTGATACAGCTTCCCAAATGACAAACCGCAGCCATCAGGTGGACCAACCATCTTACTAACCCCATCCATAAAAGGGTTGTGCTGGCGACTATTCAGAGGATTGCCAAGGTCAGAATGGCTGGAGAACTAAACCCTGCCTTTGCTCTTCCCAGTCAAGGTGAGCCTTGCCTGCAAACTTTCCAGAAAAAGGGTGTTTGGAAAGTTTTCGGTAGCACGGGAGAGGGCCAGGAAATTCTGCTTGAATCACGGGTGAGCTTTACTGTGGGCCATGCCTACCTGTTGGTTTGCTCAGGGGTGTTGCAGTACATAGAGACCACCCGTGATGGTCTGGTCTTTTTCCAGGCGCAAGGGAATCTTGGCAAATGAGAGAATGTTAAAGCCGTTGGTTGCCGCCAACTGCTGGATATAGGGCAAGGCGTGGGCGTAGCGACCAGAAGGACGCAGGACAAAGGTGCCGGAATCCAAATGTTCGGTGGAAAAGGCCAACAATGCACCAGGGGAGGCGTGGTCAGCAACAACCTTTAAGAGGGAATCCAACCCACCCACATAAATGAACACGTCACCAGCCAGAAATAGGTCACAAGGGACTTCCAGTCCAGGCAAGATAGATTCAATCTCACCAAGCAATAGTTGATCGTAGACCTGCTTTTGCTTGGCCAGAGCGATCATCCTTTCCGCCAGATCAATGCCCAGTAAGTAGTCAACATGGGGACGGAAAACCATCCCCACCAATCCAGTGCCACACCCCATATCCAGTGTGCGGGCAAAGCGGCGTTGGGGGGCAACTTCCTGCACAACCTGAAGGAGACGTTGGGGGGTGTCGTATTTTAACTCCTGCACCAGATGGTGTTCAAAATTTTCCGCATATTGGTTGAAAAGGTTGGAAATATACTGGGCAGGTGCGTGTTCCGGGGTTTCTCCTTGTATGGCGGCCAGCATGTGGTGCACAGCCACCAGGGAGGGATCCAGGGCCAAAGCCTGCTGGTAGCAGGTAACCGCCTCCGCCATTCGGTCCTGGCCTTTTAGCAGGTTGCCCAGATTGTTAAAGGCCCAGGCATGACCGGGTTGCAAACGTATGGTTTGCCGAAAGGCCTCCTCTGCCTCCTGCAAGCGTTTTTCGTCCCGGAGAAAGTTGCCCAGATTGTAGTAACCGTCCACATAGTCGGGAGCAATGGCAAGGGCCTGACGGAAGGCCTGTTCTGCCTCCAAGGGACGTTTGCGGGCAGCCAGCAGATTGCCTAAATTGTTCCAGCTACCGTGATGGTCTGGCTTGTGTTGCAGGACATGCCGCAGGGCTTGCTCGGCCTCCTCCAAACGCCCTTGTTCCTTGCAGAGTTGGGCCAGGTCCAGACTGACCTGCCATAGGTCGGGCTGCAATTCCAGTGCATGCTGGTAGGCGGTAATGGCCTCCTGGTAGCGTTTCTGTTGACGTAGAAAATTGCCCAGATTGGCATGGCTGGCAGACCGTTGGGGAGATCGGATGACCTCCTGGCGCAACAGGGCCTCTGCCTCTGGTACACGCTGGCTTTCCTGTAACAGCAATACAAGGTTGAGGTGGGCGGTCGGGTGGTCGGGCTGACAAGCCACCAAGCGTCGCAGCACGGGTTCCGCCTGCTCCAGCCGTTGTTCCTCCAAAAGTAGCTGAGCCAAACGGGAGAGTGCTTCCGGCAACTCCGGGTAGAGGGCAAGGGCTTGGCGAAAGGAGGCTTCCGCCTGCTTAAGTTGGTTTTGACCAGCCAGCACCACACCACGGACAAGGGCCAGGTTCACCAAGGCTTCCGCTGCCTGAGGGGCCAAGGCGGCGGCTTGCTCAAAGGCGGTCAGTGCCTCCTGGTAACGCCCCATTTGAAAACAGGTAGCCCCCAGATTGACCTGGATTTCATGATCCGCCGGTGCCAGTTGGGCCGCCTTCCGGTAACAAGAAAGGGCACCTTCCAAATTTCCCTGCGCTCGAAGAAGATTTCCCAAATTATAGTGGGCTGGCATAAAGTTGGCATCCAGGAACAAAGCCTGCTGGTATAAAACCTTGGCCAATACCAGATTCCCCTGGGCCATGGCTTGGTTGCCCTTGTTTTTCAAGGACACAGGGTTGTCCAACGGGGGAATATTCACGCCAGGCTCCATTTTGTCAGGAAGGAATCAAATTTCTGGAACACCTCTTTTAACCCACCCCAGTTTGATCTATACGGTAAAAATTTGTCAACATGCGGAGTATGGCCAATGGATGAAGCCCCGATGCCTGCATCTACTTACCGTATCCTTCCTCCTGTGGTATTTGGGTCAATCACCCTTTTTTTGCCCGTGGTGACCATGGCTTTTTTTCCCGCCAGTTGTTACCATGGATGGTTTCAACCGTACACTGGTTCAACTTGTCTGGAGAGCCATACCATGAATCGCCGTACCATCATCAAAACCCTGCTGGGATGGGGGGCTGTGCTGTTACTGACCACCAATCTTTCCCTGGGGCATGCGGACAACAAGAAAGGAACTTCTGCCATGGTCGTCATTTCCACTTCAATGGGGGATATCAAGGTCGAATTGTTTGCTGACAAGGCACCCTTGTCGGTCAATAATTTTTTGGCCTATGTGGAATCCGGATTTTACAAGGATACCATTTTTCATCGGGTGATCCCCGGCTTCATGGTGCAAGGGGGTGGCATGGATGAAAATATGAGCCAGAAATCCACCCGCGCTCCCATCAAAAATGAGGCAGACAACGGTCTCAAAAACAAGCGGGGCACGCTCGCCATGGCCCGCACCCAGATTGTGGACAGTGCCACCGCCCAGTTTTTCATCAACGTGGCCGACAATACCTTCCTGGATCATGGCGGACGCGATTTTGGTTATGCGGTCTTCGGCCAGGTGGTGGAAGGAATGGACATTGTGGACAAAATTGTCAATGTTCCACGTGGCAACAAGGGATTCCATCAGGATGTTCCCAAGTCTCCGGTTTTCATCAAGGATGTGGTTTTGGTCAAATAAGGTTTAATCAGCGGGGGCCGTTTGGCCCCCGCTGTTTTTCAGCGAAAATTGCCGCAATTGTTGCCGCAGAGAGGTATAGTCGGGCAGATAGGTTGCCACTGCCGCCCAAAATTCTGGCGCGTGGTTTAAGTGCAACAAATGGCATAACTCATGAACCAACACATAATCGATCAATGGCCATGGCAATTTTATCAATTGCCAGTTTAGATTGATCCCTCCCCGCCCTGAACAACTTCCCCAACGACTGCTCTGTCCGCGAATAGTCAACCGCTGCCAGGTAACCCCCATTTTGGCTGCCCAATGGCGTAACCGCTGAGGTAATAATCCACGCGCCTGTTGGCGATACCAATGAGTGAGGGCCAGTTGAATATCTTCGCTCTTTTGGGAAGGGGCTGAAAGCAGGAGTTGTCCTTCTTCCACCATTCCATGGCCGGTTTTACCCGCCAGCGGTTTCAGGATCAACACCTCCCCCAGATAGAGAATCGGCGCATCTTCTGCCAAGGGGACTGCCTTTGGTTTGGCCTGCTGCCCATGCAGCCGTTCCAGCAACCAGGATTGATGGTGGTGGAGAAGAGCGAGAGCTTGGCTTTTGCTGGCTCTCGCCGGTGCCCGCAACACCACCCGGTGAGTGGAGCATACCTCCACCGCCCAACGTTTACGGGAGGCCATGGGTAACAAATGGCACTCCACCTGGTAGGGACCGATTTGCAGGGTTGTGAGATAAACGCTTTTCTCCACCGAGACAGACTCCGTCGCCACTTGGAAGGGTTCCGTTGGGCGACGGACCCCACATCAGGAGTAAATTTTCCGCTTATATTCTTCGGCGTTTTCCGTCATGGTCAAATGTTTCCGTTCATCTTGTAACATATATTCCAGCATTTGGCGAACCACGAAGTGATTGGTTTGTTCCAGGGCGGAATTGGCCAGGATGATGGATTCGGCTTCAATTTGTTTATGATCTTCCAACAAACGGTCGATTTCCCCCACCTCTTCCGGGGTGATGGTGACCAGGCCGTTGGTGATTTGCAGGAGGGTGGTGAGCAGTTCTTTGTGTTTTTCTGAATCCCGCAGGATCAGGCGCATGACTTGTTTGACCAGGTCGCTTTTGGCTTCCGAGATTAAGTGGTTGGCACTTTCAATGGTTTGTTGTTCAACCACCACCCAGCGTTCCAGTGTTTGGGTCAAAATATCGCGACGGATAGCGATTTCCTGCTGTGTGCTCATGGATTGTTGCTTTCTAAAAAGGTTAATGAAGGTGTGGGGGATTCATCTGTCCTATAGATTGTCGGGAGGGGGAAAATGTTCCCGGTGTAGGGCAAATTAACACAAGGTTAATGTTCGTGACAGGGTTTATACTTGGTTTTGTGTATGAAATTAACATTGTGTTTACACGTCCAAAAATAGCTTCTTAATATACGTATTAACAATAATTAATTAAAAATTATGAAAAAATTTGGAATATAACGGTCTAAATATTGGTAAATGCATGCTAAAATTAAGTTGTCGTCGCCATTGTCTGTATAAATAAATAATTTAAGGCATATAATAATAAGTTTATTATAATTTTCTGCGCCCAACGTCAATTCTTTTATTGCAATAAATGCAAATTCCATGTTAATGTTCTTTGACAGAAAAGTGAGCCGTAATGTAACATATGTGAAGAAGCAATATCGCACTCTCAACCCACCAACACCGCAGGAGCGAACAATGAAAGGTGGCTTCAACATATTGATCGTGGAAGACGATCCCGTTACACAATCCAGCCTGAAATCGTGCTTTGAAAAAGACGGTTTCCGGGTGAAAACCGCCTCCGATGGCGTCGAAATGCGCAATGTCCTGAAAAAAGGTGCCTTCGACGTGGTTATCATGGATGTGGGACTGCCAGGTGAAGATGGCTTCTCCCTCACCCAACAATTACGGGTCCTCTCCCGTATCGGCATCATCATCCTAAGCGGTATGTCGGAAAATTCCGACCGAGTGGTCGGCCTGGAACTGGGTGCCGATGACTACATCGTCAAACCCTACAACGAACGGGAACTCCTCTTGCGGGTACGTAACCTGCTGGCCCGCCTCAACATGACCAGCCGGGATAAATCCGAAGAAATGCGCTTCGGCCCCTGGGTTCTCCATCCCGAAAACAAACGGGCCGTCCATGACAAAGGCCATCAGGTGGAACTCACCCATGGCGAAACCAATCTGCTACACGCCCTGGCCCGCCGCCCCGGTCGTGTCCTTAGCCGGCAACAATTGCTGGATGCCATCAGCGGACGTGATTGGCAACCCAGCGACCGCACCGTGGATGTGCTGGTCCGCCGCCTGCGTGGCAAACTGGAAGAAGACTCCAGTAAACCCCGCCTCCTACTGACCGTTCACGGCGTCGGCTACCAACTCTCCCTGCGCGGTGGACGGCCTGGCGACTGGCTGCCCGACCTGCGTAATAATTATTGATCCTCCACCATTCGCACCAATTGGTCTGTTGCCCGCCCCAACTCTTCCTCCAGAAGAGCAAGGCGGGCAAACCATTGCTCCTCCGACAGGTCAGACAAATCCAGTTCCAACTTCTTGGCCACACAGGCCACTCGATCCAATCCCAAAGTACTCGTTACCCCATACAGAAGATGGGCCAATCTCCTTGCCTCCTGCCGATTTCCCTCCCTGGCCGCTTTCTGCAATAGCCCAACAAACTCCTCACCATCCTTCACCATCTTTCGGGAAGTGCTAAGCAAATATTGCTGCCCCCTGTAACGTCGTACCACTGCCAATTGCAATCCATTAACTACTTGCAAGTGGTTCCCACTATCCGCCATCCCGGTCAAAGGGGCCGGTGCCAAATTACCGCGTGCCACCAATACCTGGGCCATAACCTGGGTCAAGCGTTCCATTTCCACCGGCTTGGCCACAATTCCATCCACACCCACCGAAAAACATTGACGCAACGTAACCTCTGAAAGATCCGCCGTCAAAACCAACACCGGCAATTCCGCCAACTTAGTGGATAAGCCATGGCGTATTTGCCAGGTCGCTTGCAGTCCACTCATTTCCGGCATGGCCACATCCATGATGACCAGATCATAGCTTTTATCCGCCAACTCCGCCAAAACCTCCCGCCCATTCCCCACAACTGACACCTGATGACCTTCCTGCTCCAACATTTCCGAAAGCATATCCTGCAACGCCAGATCATCCTCCGCCAATAACAGATTCAACTCCGGTATCCGCTCCGGTGGATTCAACACCTTGTAACCATGGGCAAAAGGCACCACCTGCATGGGAAATAATAAAGAAATTCCCCCATACCCCTCATCCACCTGCATTCTGCCAGCCAAATCTTCCATGACCCCCTTCATACTGGCCACCTGCCAATCCGGGAAAGCATTGGGAGGAACGGACTCCTCCTGTCGGCTCAAATGTAGCGATAACCAAACCTGTTTCTCCTCTACAGAAATCACCCCACCCTGCACCAACACCACCCCCTCTTCCTCTTGCTGATGGATCACCATGGCCAATCCTTGCCTTACCGCTCTACGGAACAAGGTGGCCTGCCCCTCATACCAACCATACCAGGCTATTTCCAGCTGTAACTTTTTGGTTATGGAATATTCATTCCATTCATGATTTTCCTCATCCACAATTTGCCGCACCACCATGGCTGGCTGTAATATGGTGCGGGATGATGGATACATTGCTTCCAACATCTCTTGCCCAGTCTGCTCCAATTGATGGCAAGTCGTGATCACATGCGACAATAATGGGCTGCCCCCCCTCTCCTTTAACAATGATGCCCCCATGTCCAAACGGCCTTGCAACAGGGTAATCTGACTCCTGATCTTATGGCCTACCTCTGCAACCATCTCCTGATATCGCTCCACCTCCCCCTGCAATTGGTCCTTTTGTCCTACTTCCAATTCGTGCTGAATCATCACAGAGGTGATATCCACCAAACACCCCACCAAAGGCAGGCGTCCCAATACATCTTCTCCCAACGCCTGCACATAATCCATAACCCACCGCTCCCGTCCCTGGGATGTATTTAAACGATAAACCAAAGTGGCGGGCTGGCGATCCTCCACCACCAACTGTAACCCCTCTTTGACCTTGCCCAAGTCCCTGGGATCTATCAATTGCTGAAATGACAGCGGGTTTTGTCCCAGAAATCGCTCCGCTGCATAGCCGGACAACTCCTGCCACTTGCCTACCATGGCCTCCATCTCCATACCTTCCGATCCATAAAACCCCCGATAAGCCGCCACCCAAGTGGATTCCCATACCTCCAATAGGGCACGACCTTCTTCTCTCTCCTTCTTCACCTTAATATCGGTGTACACCAGCAAAAACACCATCCACACAGCTAAAAACAATGTGGCCCCAACACTATAAAGAATCTGTTCATGCCACTCCTTCTTCCTCTCCCGCCATTCCAAAAGCATCCCTTTGCTACTGTCTTCATAGCGTCGATGAAATTGGTGCAATAAATTCACTATCTGATTGATAACCGCCTTTCCTTGCGCATACTCTTCCTCCTCCAACGGACGCTGTACCGAAAATAAGGGGATAAGATCATCCAATAACGGAACAATCAGTGCCTGCTCTTGCAAATCCAACAACATGGCTTGCCGCCTGGTCTCCCCAACCCATATCCCCAACTGCTGGATTGATTGGCCTCGCTCATAACGTTCCTGCATGGAATAGGAGATACGACTGATGGCCTCTTCCAAATTTAGCCACAAATTGTCTTCCGAGGTGGAAAAAGTTTGAATACTCTTTTCAATACGCTGATAATATTGAATATGGTTGTAGCCCACCATCAATGATGCAAAGATAATGATAATGACAAGCAATAACATCCACATGAATGGATTAAAGATTAGAATGTTAACATAATTCTTTCTCTGGTTTTTAATGTAGGAATTATTCAATCCATCACCTCGATGATTCAGAACCATCCGATTCCCTGCCTTTCTTCAAGCTAATTAAAACGTTACATGCAGAAATTTCATCCTTCCCCCAACTTGGTGGTACAGCTATTTTTCCATTGCATTGAATGACGAAATACACCAAACTAGACTGTGTATAAGGATCCTGAGTTTAAATCAGGAATTATGGTTATTTTGCCCACGAATCCAATGGATAAGCAATGGAACGCACCTATCCCCGATCGATCGTCCAACCCCACTATTCCTATTTCCTTGGTTTCCTGGAAGTGACCGTTAGCAACCGCTGTTAATCTATTTTGGAGCCTGCATCATGGATAATGTCTTTGTCGGCAGACAACCCATTTATGACAGCCGCATGCAAGTCTTCGCTTACGAAATTCTCTACCGCAGTGGTGCAACCGGTGGAGCTAAATTTGTAGACGGTAACCTGGCCACCAGCCAGGTACTCATCAATACCTTTCTGGAAATCGGCCTGGAACGCTTGACCGACAACCACCCCGCTTTTTTCAATCTTACCCGCGAATTTCTGTTAAACAAAGAGCTATCCCTCCCCAAAGAACTGGTTTTTCTGGAGGTGCTGGAAAATATCGATGTAGACCAGGAGTTGGTGGATGCCGTGCGCGCCCTGTCCAAAATGGGATATCGTATCGCCCTGGATGACTTCGCCTTTGAAGACCGCTGGCTACCCCTGCTGGAAATCGCCGATGTGATCAAAGTGGAAGTTCCCGCCATGAAACCCGAAGAAATTCGGGAAAAAATGCGCAAACTGCGCCCCTACAAGGCCAAACTTCTGGCAGAAAAAGTGGAAACCCACGAAGAGTACGACCTGTTGAAAAAAATGGGCTTCCACTACTTCCAAGGCTACTTTTTCTGCAAACCCCGCATCATCGAAGCCAAACGAGTCTCCACCAGCCAGTTGGCCGTCCTCTCTTTGCTGGCACAGTTGCAAAAACCCGATGTCAATGTCAATGAATTGGAAAAAATTATCTCATCCGATCCAACATTGAGTTTTAAACTGTTAAAATATTTAAATTCTCCCCACTTGGCTTTGCGCAATCGCATCCAGTCCATTCGCCAGGCCATCACCTATCTGGGCATCCGTCCTTTGCGGAGTTGGGTCTCTTTGCTGGCCATGACCGGCGTCAAAGACAAACCCAGTGAACTCTCCCGTACTGCCATGCAACGGGCACGTAAATGTGATCAAGTCTGTAAAGTTTTCCTGAACAATCCTGAAAGCGACTCCTACTTCATGGCCGGTCTTCTATCGGTATTGGATGCCCTCATGGACATGCCCATGGAGGAAATCCTCAAGCAAATGCCCCTTTCGGAAGAGGTGCAGGTGGGACTGCTCAACCGGGAAGGCAAAGTGGGAACCGTATTAGATGCCGTCGTTCAGGCAGAAATGGGCAATCCCACCCTGGCAGAATCCCTGCCCCGCCCCAAGGATGCCCCATCTGTTACCAGCCTGTTCCTGGAAGCCATGTTCTGGGCCGATGAGCAAATGAAGGCCATCGGCGTCAGTTAATCCCCCGCAAGTGAGGGTGGCATGACACACGAAATTCTACCAGATCGCCCCCCTCCACGGCTCCAGGAGAATAACCAGTCCATTGCCGTAACCTTGCATGAAGTCTCCAGCCAGCAGGTGACGGCCCCCTTACCGCAATGGCTGTCCACTTTTTTGGATAAAATGACCGGAACCACCACTGCCCCACCGGTTGCCTCCCTCAAGGAAATGATCTGGTCATGGGTGGGTTCCTTTCTTGGCATCTCCCTGGTGGCTATCCTCCACCAATTCTGGCTCTCCCCACAGGATCTCTCTCTGCTCATCGGTTCCTTTGGTGCGTCCGCCGTCTTGATCTACAGTGCCATCACCAGCCCCCTGGCCCAACCCCGCAACCTGGTAGGTGGTCACTTGGTTTCTGGTCTGGTGGGCGTTGCTGCCTTTCAACTTTTCGGCTCTACCTTATGGCTGGCAGCCGCCCTGGCCGTTTCTCTGGCCATCGTCGCCATGATGGCCACCCGCACCCTCCATCCGCCTGGTGGTGCCACCGCCCTGATCGCCGTCATAGGCTCTCCTGAACTACACAATCTGGGCTACCTCTACGCCCTGATACCTGCGACCCTGGGAGCCATCCTCATGTTGCTGGTCGCCTTGATCATCAACAACATTCCTCTTAACCGTAGATACCCCCTTTATTGGTGGTAGCCCATGGCCAATAACAGGCCCAATTGCCTGCAATGCCAGCACTTTTTTGTCACA
>JADFXB010000104.1 GCA_015233935.1 Magnetococcales bacterium
GCTATTGGCCGCTTCCGGTGGATAGGAAATTGTTAGGGACATCTCCCCGTTGCATTCAGGGCATTGCAAGGTGGTGTGGAATAAGCAGGCGGTGGTCTGCTCCATGGCGATAATCCTGGCGCAAGACTGCCGATGGTTGTGATCACACATTTCCCGCAATTCCAGATAGACTTCCTGGGCTTCCTGATCACTCATGGTGGTCATGTTGAGTCGCGGTTGGGCATAATTCCACAGATAGGTGGAATCATCGGCAATTTGCCGGGTAAAGGCTATGGGATCGCTGATCAGACCCTTTTCCATATTCCGATGGTACAAGGGCGTCCCTGGATAGGGGATGACCGCGCTCCAGTCAATAAAGAACATTTTGTTGCGCTGCTGAAAATCCATACTTTCCTGTACGGTTTGCCTGCTTTCAGCCGGATCACCAAAAAGAAAATTGGCCTGGATGGCAATACCCGCCTCCCTGGTCAAATGAAAGGCCTTTTCCACATCCCGCGCCTTAATCCGTTTGCGCATACTATCCAAAATGGTATCACTGCCACTTTCAAAGCCATAATTGATTAGGTAACACCCTGCTTTTTTCAGGGTCGCCAATAGTTCACGACTGACCTTGTTGACGCGCAACTGACAAACCCAGTTAATCTTGATGTCATGGTCCGCAAGAGCCTGGCAAAATTCCTTGATGCGATGGGGGCCATAGTCGAACAGCTCGTCTACAATGCCAAAGGTATGCACATCATAGGTATCCCGGATGGACAGAATGGTTTCCATACTGCGTTGCAGGGAGTAACGACGATAAGTCTGACTGGCAGGATGAAAGCAAAAGGTGCAACGATAGGGGCAAGAACGGCTGGTGGCAATAATGGCCCGTGGTCCCAAATTGCGTTCTGTTCGGTGATAATTGGTGGTAACAAGGCCTTTTTGCATGGCAATATATTCGCCCATGCCGAAAGTGGCCAAATCTTCCATGGGCAATTGGTCCAGATTGGCGATGGCGGGACGTTCTGGGGTAAAGCGCGGTTCGCCGTTGGACCAATAGACAATCCCGGATATCTGGGAAAAATCCCGGCTGCCCTGCTCAAGCAGGGAAGCCAGTTCCACCATGGTTTCTTCGCCCTCACCGCGCACGGCAATATCCGGGCGTAAATGGAGGAATTGTACCAGGGGATCGGCGGTGATCAAACCGCCACCCAACACCACAAGGCTGGCGGGTGAGAGCCTGCGAACATGGCCAACTATGTCTGCCACCCCATCCATTGTGACCGACAGACCACCTGTTCCCACCAGATGGAAGGTATTCTCCCTTAAGAGTTGTTCCAAGTGGGGAAGTCGTAGTGCTTCATCATAATTGTTGAAATTGATTCCGGTAACCTGATGCCCGGCGGCTTTGAGACAGGCAGAGATGGATGCCAGTCCCAGGGGAAAAAACATGCCGTTCCGATTGCGTGAATAGGCAGGGAAAATCAACAGAATATTCATGAAGATCAGCCGCCCTTGGCAGCTTTTTTACCGGACGCCTTTTTTTTGTTGGATGATTTACCAGATTTCTTTTCGGTGGCAGGGATAAGCTTGGCCTCTTCCGGCAGCAAGGTTTGCGGACTCCACAATTTTTCCAGGGCATACATTTCCCGAATTTCCCGTTGGAAGAGGTGGACGATGATATCCCCCAAATCCACCAGTACCCATTCAGCCGAAGGCAATCCCTCGATACCCCACACCCGGTACCGGTTTTTACTGGCTACCCGATCCACTTCGTCGGCAAGGGCCGCCACATGGGTGGAGGAGGTGCCGGTGGCCAGGATAAAATAATCGGCAAAGGCCGAGCGTCCCGCCAGGGGGATGGTCAGGAGGTCGATGGCTTTCTTGTCATCGAGAGCCTTTTGCACCAAGGACAACAATTCTTCAACTTTCATAAGGATTCCCTTTGTACAGCCCGTGCTGTTGGATATAACCCACCACCGGATCCGGGGTGAGAAAACGAATGCTGCGGTTGTCGGTCAGGCGTTGGCGAATATCGCTGGAACTGATGCCCAGAGCCGTCACCGGTTGAATAATCCATCGATTGGGCAAAGCGGATTGCCCGTTCAACCATTGGGCAGCAGGTGAGGCTTGCAGAAGTTCTTCATAGCCAGGTCGAACCATGACACATAAATGGGCCAGTTCGATCAATCGCTGCCAGGATTTCCAATGGTGCAACTCGGCGAACAGATCGGCCCCCAATAAAAAATAGAGTTCCTTATCGGGGAAACGATGGTGCAAAGTGGCCAGGGTATCCACCGTATAGGAGAGACCCTGTCGGCTGATCTCCAGATCACAAACCCCGAAACCGGCCATTTCGCCAACCGCCAGTCGCATCATGGCCAAACGATGGTGACCAGCAGCCAGTTTGCCCTGTTTGAAAGGGTGCCCTCCCGCTGGCAAAAAGAGCAAATGTTGAAGATTCAGGGCCTCCCGAACCTCCAGCGCGGAGCGCAAATGACCAAAATGGGGAGGGTTGAAGGCCCCCCCAAAAATTCCCAGTCGCTCTGTCGGCTTATTGCCGCAAATGTCCATCACCCATCACCACATATTTGAGGGTGGTCAATCCTTCCAAACCCACCGGTCCCCGCACATGCAACTTGTCGGTGGAGATGCCCATTTCCGCGCCCAAACCAAACTGAAAGCCGTCGTTGAAGCGGGTGGAGGCGTTTACCATCACGGCAGAGGAGTCCACCTCACGCAAAAAGCGCATGGCCCGCCGCATGTCACGGGTGATGATGGATTCGGTATGGCGGGAGGAGTGGGCCTCAATATGTTCCAAGGCTTCTTCCATGTTTTCCACCACCTTGACCGCCAGGATGGCGGCCAAAAATTCGGTGTCATAGTCTTCCGGCTTGGCAGGAAGCACATCCACCACCCCTTGCAAAATTTCCGCTGTTTCTGGACAAACCCGCAACTGACAACCCGCTTCCACCAAGCGCATGGCGGCCATGGGGAGAAAGTCGGCGGCAACCGCTTGATGCACCAACAGAGTTTCCGTGGCGTTGCAGACAGCGGTTCGTTGCATTTTGGCGTTGAACACCACATCGGAGGCCATATCCAGATCGGCCAGGGAGTCTACGTAGGTGTGGCAAATGCCATCCAAATGTTTGATCACCGGAATGCGGGATTCCGCCACCACCCGGCTGATGAGGCTTTTGCCCCCACGGGGAATGATCACATCCACATATTTATCACAACGCAATAAGGAACCCACCGCCTCCCGGTCGGAAACCGGCACCATTTGCACGGCAGCCGAGGGCAAACCTTCCTCTGCCAACCCTTCAGACAAACAGGTGGCAATGGCCTTGTTGGTATGATAAGCCTCTGTACCCCCCCGCAGAATGACGCTGTTGCCGCTTTTGACACAAAGGGCGGCGGCATCGGCAGTGACATTGGGACGGGATTCGTAGATGACCCCGATCACCCCCAAGGGCACCCGCATACGTCCCACCAGCATGCCATTGGGTCGTCGGCGCAGTTCGGTGATCTCTCCCACCGGATCGGGCAGGGCGACAACTTGGTGCAAACCTTCCACCATGGCCTCAATCCCTTCCTCGCTCAAGCGCAGGCGGTCGATCATGGGTTCCGACATGCCACTGGCGCGGGCGGCAGCCAAATCTTCCTCATTGGACTCCCGCAAATCTTTCATGCGCACGAGCAATCCCCGGGCCATGGCTTCCAAGGCACGGTTACGGGCGGCTCCGTTGGAGGCACCCAACTGGCGGCTGGCCTGGCGGGAGGCCTTGGCCAGAGACTCCACCAATTCATCCATGGTATTCATCATCGTTACCTCAAAGTTTATCCATGGGGGGTAGTCTGGTCCAGGATCACCAGGTTATCCCGGTGGATCACCTCTTCATCCCCCATGAAACCCAAAATGGATTCAAACTGCCGACTGTGACATCCAGCAATCTGCCGTAGATGTCCCACCTGATAGTTGACCAAACCTTTGGCCAAGCGGCGACCACCTGGAGCCAAGCAGTAGACCGCATCTCCCCGGTCAAACTGGCCTTCCACATGGGTGATGCCCTTGGCCAACAGGCTTTTGCCTGCAAAGAGGGCGTCTACCGCCCCGTTGTCCAGAGTTACACTGCCGGTGGCCACCAATCCATTGGCAATCCACCGTTTACGGCTGCGAATGCGATCCTCTTCTGGCAGAAAGAGGGTTCCGGTAGGACCACCCTCCTGGAAAAGGCGCAGAATGGGTTGGTCGAGAAAACCATTGGCCAGGATGGTTGGACAGCCAAAGCGGGCGGCTTTGCGGGCGGCCTTGATCTTGGTGATCATACCACCAGAGCCTACCCCAGAGCCAACCCCTCCTGCCAAACCTTCTACTTCCGGGGTGATACGTTCAACCAGTGGAATATGGTTGGCCTGGGGATGGGTGCGGGGATTGGCATCGAACAGACCATCCACATCGGAGAGCAGGATTAATAAATCTGCATCCAAGAGACCCGCCACCAGGGCCGCCAGGGTGTCATTATCGCCGAAACGCAGCTCTTGCACCACCACGGTGTCATTTTCATTGATCACCGGGATGATTTGGTGTTCCAGCAGGGTTTGCAGGGTGTCGCGGGCGTTGAGATAGCGTTGGCGGTGGACCACATCATCACGGGTGAGCAACACCTGGGCGGCCTGCAACCCAAAGCGAGCCATCCCTTCGTCATAATAACGCATCAACTGCCCTTGTCCAGCGGCAGCGGCAGCCTGTTTTTCTCTCAGGGAGCGGGGTTTGCGGCCAAGTCCCAGGCGAATCGCCCCGGCGGCCACCGCCCCGGAGGTCACCACCACCACCTGTCGGCCTTGTTGGATCAATTGGGCCAATTCGCCGCAACGCTCTGCAATCCATTCCGGCTGTAGATATTCACCGCCATGGGTGAGCAGATTGGAACCGATCTTGACCACCAGACGTTTGGCTTGGCGGGCATGGTGCCAGGCTTGGGCAGGGGTGAGGGAAAACTCGTTCATGGACTCAAGGCACCCAAATGGTTTCCACATCGTAATCATCTTCCTGCCAATCGTCATCCTCTTCCTTATTATTGGGGGAGCGACGGCGAATGGGGGCGTCGGCTAAGGCGCGACGGGCTTTTTCCCCCTCTTCACGGCGAATGTGGTTGACCTTTTCTGCCAATTGGTGGATCAACTCTTCCAGGCCCAGACCGGTGGCGGCTGAAATCAAATGAACCGGAGCATTGGCCTTTTTTTTCAGTTTTTTCAGAAGTTCCTTCTGGCCTTCCTCATCCAGGAGATCCCCTTTGCTCAACACCACCAGTCGTGGTTTGGCGGCCAGGGAGGGGGCGTAGGCCCGCAGCTCTTTTTCGATGGCCTGGAAATTTTTTGCGGGTTTGCTCTCGTCGCTGGGCAGGGGTTCTACCAGGTGCACCAGCAAAGCGCATCGCTCCACATGGCGCAGGAAGGTATGGCCCAATCCCGCGCCTTTGCTGGCACCAGGAATGAGGCCGGGAATATCGGCAATGACAAAGCTGGTTTCGTGATCCACCCGCACCATGCCCAGGTTGGGCACCAGGGTGGTGAAAGGATAGTCGGCGATCTTGGCCTTGGCGGCGGAAACCCTGGCGATCAAACTGGATTTGCCCGCGTTGGGCATGCCCACCAACCCCACATCGGCCAATAGCTTCAGTTCCAGCCGCAGCCAGAATTCTTCGCCGGGTTGACCCGGTTCAGCCTCACGGGGAGTTTGATGGGTGGAGCTTTTGAAATGACGATTGCCACGACCACCGCGACCACCTTGTGCCACCACCACCCGACCGGGTTGGGTGAGATCGAAGAGTACGCGACCGTCTGCATCGTTGCGAATGACGGTGCCCAAGGGAACCCGAACCACCAGGTGTTCACCGTAGCGACCGTTGCGATCCTTGCCCATGCCATTGCCACCGCGCGGGGCGCGCCAGTGTTGCCGGTAGCGGAAGTCAATGAGGGTATTGAGGCTGGTATCGGTGACAAAGATGACATCGCCGCCGTTGCCGCCGTCACCGCCGGAGGGACCGCCTTCGGGCACGTATTTTTCACGACGAAAGGCGACGCAGCCGTCACCACCGGCCCCGGACGAGACATAAATTTTCACTTCATCGAGAAAGCGCATTGTTTTTTTCGTCACAGAACAAAATCGGGGAAACGGCCTATGCCGTTTCCCCGATAGAGGTTGCCTGCAATTGCGGTGAAAATCAAGCGGTAACCGGCTTGATCACCACATATTGGCGATTGCGACGGGAGATAAAATCCACCAAGCCTTCGGTGAGGGCGAAGAGGGTGAAATCTTTACCCATGCCGACGCCATCACCGGGGAAGAACTGGGTGCCCCGTTGGCGAACGATGATATTGCCGGGGATGACGGTCTGACCGCCGAAACGCTTGACACCCAACCGTTTTCCGGCTGAGTCGCGTCCGTTCTTGGTAGAACCTGCCGCTTTCTTATGTGCCATGATGATTTCTCCTCGTTCCGCCCAATGACTGGCGGGCAACGGATCATTGAATGCTGGTAATCTTCAACTCGGTGAAATATTGCCGATGGCCTTGCCGCCGCCGGGAATTTTTCCGCCGTCTTTTTTTGAAGATGAGAATTTTTTTATCCCGATCCTGGCGCAGGATGGTAGCGGAGACGCTGGCACCTGCGACGGCATCGCCGGTGCGAAGGATCCCGTCGCTGTCAGACACCAGCAGGATATCATTAAGAGAGACCGCGTCACCGGGTTCGCCGAGTAGTTTTTCTACCCGAACCACATCGTTGACAGCGACTTTGTACTGTTTTCCGCCGGTGCGGACCACTGCGTACATGCCAATTCCTCCTATCGAGCGCGAAGCAATCACAGTCCCGGCGTTGCGGGAACGTGCTATTATCAACAATTGCATCCCCCTGTCAAGGGCTTTATCGCATCTTTTGCAAAAGGAAGTGGGTGAGGTTGGCGAACTCTTGAATAGACAGGGTTTCTCCCCGTCGGCGGGGGTCGATGCCCGACTCCTGGAACCATGGGGCGGGCATCAGGGCGGAGAGGGCGTTGGATAGGGTTTTGCGGCGTTGGCCGAAGGCGGCCTTGACGATGCGGTGGAAGAGGGCGTCGTCTTGCACGTCAACCAGGGGTAATGAGCGGGGCACCAGTTGGACGACGGCGGAGGTGACCTTGGGTTGTGGGTGAAAGGCTTCCGGCGGTACCTGGAAGAGGGGGGTGATGGTGAACATGCGTTGCAGGTGGATGGAGACCACCCCGTAATCTTTGCCACCAGGTGGGGCGGCCATGCGGTCCACCACCTCTTTTTGCAACATGAGGGTGAGATCGCTGAAGGCAGATTTGTGATCCAGGAAGTGGAAGAGTAAGGGGCTGCTGATGGCATAGGGCAGATTGGCCACCACCTTGAGGGGACCGCCCAGCTCCTGGGCCAGGTTTTGAAAATGAACTTGCAGGGCATCTTCTTGCAGCAGGTGGAAGGTACCCGGCCATTGGCTGCTTTTTTGTTGGAGAATTTTGGCCAGGTGGTTGTCCAGTTCAATGGCCCACAGTTGTCCCGATTGTTTGAGCAGCGGTTGGCTCATGGCCCCCAGACCGGGTCCAATCTCCACCAACCGATCCCCAGCCTTCACCCCGGCAGCATGGATGATGCGGGAGATCACCAGGGGATCCTGCAAAAAATTTTGTCCCATGGATTTGCGGGGGGACCAGGTGGCGTGGGGGGTATTCAAGGGGAGGGGATATCCATGGCTGGGGTTTACACATTCACTGTTTTTTCTTTCTTTATACTATGGCAGAATGAAAATTGCCATGTGGGTTCCAACTATTCAGCACTACGTCAAGGTTGCAGGGAAGGGATGAGGATAATGGACAGTACCGCCACTGCCATTGCTGCACAAGCTTGCAAATTGAGTCCATTGGCCCGCTTGGAACTGGTGGATGCCATTTTGGGAAGTCTGGATGAATCCGATCAGCAGGTGGATCGGCAGTGGGGCCAGGAAGTGGAGGAGCGTTTGGTGGCCTATCGTCGAGGGGAAATGAAAGCCGTTCCCCTGGAGGACATTCTGGCCAAATACCGATGATTCGTTTTCTTGAAGTTGCCCAAAAGGAACTTGATGAGGCGGTGGTCTTCCATGAAGAGCAGGTAAGTGGTCTTGGCAAAGCGTTTCTGGCCGAAGTGTTGGCAGCTTTGCGATTGGTGCGCCGCTACCCGGCGGCATGGCACCGTTTGAGTGCCAATACCCGCCGTTGTCGTTTGCGACGTTTCCCCTGTGGGTTGATCTATCATGAAGATGGGTCGGATATTCTGATTGTGGCGGTGGCTCATCTGCACCGTCACCCCGAATACTGGCGAGACCGTTTGCCAAGCCTTGCACAGGCCCCTGCCAAAGAGACAGAAGTGGGGGCAAAAAATGGTGAAAGACAGGTTGTTTCCGAAGATGGTTTTACGTTTATGGAATTTGTGGTTGTCATCTTCCTGATTGCCATCCTTGCGGGCTATGCCGTGTTGCGTTGGCCAACCCTGGACCGGCCCCAGCCGGCGGCCTTGCAGTTGGCGGCCCATCTGCGTCTGACCCAATCCCTGGCTATCAGTCGTGGAGGGAACTGGCGGCTGGTGGTGGTTTCGCCTGGCAGTTATCAAATTCGTGATCCAGACAATCTGGTTTATGCCGCCTATGCCTTGCCAGCTTCTTCCTGGGGGAGCACCTCTGCTGCCGAAATTCGTTTTGATGCCACGGGCGCGCCGGTGGTGGGGGCGGGGAACTATGTGGTGGAAAAAAGTGGAGAGTCCATGACGGTGCAGGTGGTGGACAAGACTGGAACGGCAGTTGTTTTACCATGAAATCTTCCGGCTTCACCCTGATTGAAAGCATTCTGTTCATCACCCTGCTGGCGTTGCTGGCAACCGGATTGGTGAGCCTGTTTGCCCGTCATCTTGTGCTTTTTCCCCACACCTCCCAAATGCTGCCCGCCTTGTTGCTGGCCGATGGCAAGCTGGCCTCCCTGATGGCCGATTATCACGATCCAGACAAGGGTATGAACTGGCTGGTGGATGGTAACTATGGGGAGGAGTCCCTGGCGGAAGGGTATCGCCGGGTGGTGGCCATTACCTCTGTTCAGGTGGCCGGTGACAGCTATCAGTGCAGCGATACTCCGGCCAGTGGCACCGACACCATCAAATGTTTGACCGTGCGGGTGGCGGCTTTGGAAAATCCCTTGCTGACGGTGCAATCCCGCACCCTGGTCTGGCGGGCCTCGCCATGAAGGGGCAGCGGGGATTCACCCTGTGGGAGATGATCATCACCCTGCTGGTGGTGGCCATGGCCTTTGTGGCACTGGCTCCCTGGTTGCGGGTGGCCCTGCAGGGATGGTTGCTGGTGGTTACCGTGGAGCCAGTATTGGAACAAAGCGGTCTTGCCATGACCCGATTGCAGCGAGAGATTGCCCTGGCCCGTTGTGACAGCGTGCAATCCTCCTCAAATGGCTTGCAATGGACCTCGTTGGCCGATGGGTTGAATAAAAAGGTGGAATTGAGCAATGGTTCCCTTTACTGGCAATCCTATCTGTTGGCAGAAAAGGTGAGTGCCTGGCAGTCCGGGGTGCAGTCCAATGGGGCTGGCCATTGCCTGGTCTCTGTGGGCTGGCGGGTGAACGAGTCGCTGCCCTTGTCGGCCCAAATTTGGGTCAGGAGTGCGCCATGAGGGGGGCGGTGTTGCTGAATCTGGTCTTGTGGCTCACCCTGCTCTCCATGTGGTTGGCCCTCATGGCCAGTTTGCTGGTTTCCGGCGGGCAGACCATGACTGAACTGGTGCACGCCTCCCGCGCCTCCTCCCTGGCCTTGGGGGTGACCACTTTGGTGGAAAAGGATCCCTGTGCCAGTCAGACTTTGAATCTTTCCATCGTGGATATGGGAGAGGTGACGGTGAGCTTTTCGGGAGTGGAAGCCAGTGATCGGCAGGTGACCCTGGCTGTGGTGGCCGATGCGGGGCGGCTGACCTGGCGGCGGGGGTATGATTGCACCGCTACACCTCCGGATGCCTTGACCGCCTGGCTGCCGGTGAACAATTAAAATTTTGCTCCAACCCCGCCTTCCAGAGAAAGATTTAAATAGCTGTGATCCACGTTGAAGGGTTTTCCAGTAAAATAGATCATGCGTCCGCCCAGGGTCAGGTAGAGATCTTGCCAGCCATCCCAACGCACCCCACCCAGGGCTTGCACGGCAGGAATCCAGGAGGAGGTGGTGTGGTTTTCCCGAATGGGGGAGATCACCGCCGATTGCAGGGTGTAATCCAGACTGGCCCGTCCCCAGCCAATGCCTAGCCCGGCTCCCAGATAGGGTTCCAATCCGTTTCCTGTGGGAAAAGATTTGATCACATCAAAGAATACCATTTCTGCCTTGGCGGAGGCGTGGGCATTGGCCAAGACGGGATCGGTGAGGATGGAGACGCCGTTGGGCATGTTCAACTTGGCCCCCACGGTATTGTGCAGCAAGAGATAATCCACTCCCCAGCCCCAGCCTTTGGAATTGGCGGGAGCGTAGAGGCTTAAGCGACGGGTCATGCCTGCCCCTCCCAAAGCGGAGGAGAGGTGTAGGGGGCTGTCGGCAATTTCAAAGGTGCCATCGTGGCGTCCCTGTCCGTAGCCCAATGCAGCTTCTATCCGCCAGGGAGAGGATGGCCGACTGGTCTGGGGAGGGGGAGAGCCATTAATGCCCTCTGCCAGACAGGAACGCCTGTCGGGAGCGGCGGTGCAGGCGTCCAGGAGGGTGGCGGACCGTTGCGGATCATAAAGGGCGATGCCCTGCACCACCCCTTCCAGACAGGCCAGGTGTTGGGAGGGGGGCAGATCGTTGCAGGGGGTGGCCCCAACCTCTGTACAGGTCAACAGGAGCACTCCCAGGAGGGGCAACCGCCGACCGTGCCTCATGGTGGTTATCCCAGGACCAGGGAGGAGGGGGGAGCCAGGCGAATGTGAAAGAGAATCTCTTCGGTACGAAAGCCCAGGGCCATGGGACGGCGCACGTTGGGAATAACCGCCACATCGTATAACTCTTCGATCACCCCCTCAATGTTGAGGGAGTGGGAGGCGGCACCGGTTTCCAGATGGATCACCTGCAGGCCGCAACGGGTTTCCAGCCCTTGTTGCTCCATGCGTTCTCCCAAGACCAGGTCGCTGAAGCTGCGATTTTTCCGGGTTTTGGAAAGGCCGACGATGGCATAGTCGCCAGAAAAGGCAAGACCGCGCAGAAAGCCGGGACAAAAGGCAATGGGTTCAAAGCGACCCCGCACCAGGTCCACCCAGCCCAGTTCGCCGGTTCCTGCATTGAGCAACCACAACCGCCCGTTGTGCAGGCGTGGGGAGTGGGGCATGGAGAGTCCTTCGCACACCACCTCATTGGTGGCCACATCCATCACCACGCCGCCATCCCGCCGGTGTTGACGCCAACCTTCCACCACATCGCTGCGACTGACCATGGTGACATAGCGGGGGCGACCTTTTTCCATGGCCAGGCCGTTGAGATGGCAACGATCTTCTGCCACCAGACGGGAGATGAAGGGGGGCTTCCATACGGGCATGAAGCTGTAGTCTTCTTGCAAGGTGGCCAGACAGTTGAAGAGGGTTACCACAAAGATGGGGCGTCCGTTGGAGAGCACGCCGATATCGTGCACATCCACATCGCCGGTGGTATGGCCCACCAGGGGAACGTAGTGGGCATCGTAACCTTTGTGGCGTTGTCCGGCTTCCAGGGTGTTGGTGAATCGCCATAGTTGATGGCGGGCGGCCATCCACAGACTGTTTTCGTGGACACACACTCCCATGCAGCGGTCGAAGGAGCGTTCAAAGACGGAAAAGGTGCCGGTTTCCTGTAAACCAATAAAATAAATTTTTCCCGCCTGATAGGTGGTAAAGACCAGACTGGCATTTTGGGCATGCAACCATTTGACGAACAAACGGGAGCCATCCATGCGCAC
>JADFXB010000105.1 GCA_015233935.1 Magnetococcales bacterium
TCCCAACAAGACTCCGGTACGGGTGCGACTGCTCTCCCCTTCCAGTAAGCGGGCGTGGATGCGAATCATGCGGGAGGTGCCCGGCGGTTGGTAGAGACCATCCCCCATACCCAACAAATGTTCCGCTCCCTGGGCATCCAGGATGGTGCGGGAGTCGATGCGGGAGGAGACCTGGAAGGCCAACCGGGTGGGAAAGTTGGCCTTGATCAAACCAGTGATCACATCCACTGAAGGACGTTGGGTGGCTAAAATCAAGTGCAGACCAGCGGCACGGGCCATTTGCGCCAAGCGGGCGATGGCCGGTTCCACCTCTTTGCCTACCTGCATCATAAGATCGGCCAGTTCGTCAATGACAATGACAATCAAGGGTTTGTGTTCCAGGGGAATGGCTTCTTCCCGTTCCAAAATTTCCCCGGTTTCCGGGTCGAAGCCTGCCTTCACCCGCCGGGTGGGTTGGCTGCCATTGGCCTTGCACTCGTCAATCTTGGCGTTATACCCCGCCAGATTACGCACCCCCATTTCCGACATGAGGCGATAGCGATCTTCCATCTCTGATACGGCCCATTTCAGCAGAGTGGAGGCCTTTTTCACTTCGGTGACCACTGGGGCCAACAGGTGGGGGATGCCCTCATAGATGGACAATTCCAACATTTTGGGATCCACCATGAGAAATTGCACCTGATCTGGTGTGGAGCGAAAGAGGATGGTGCAGATCATGGCGTTGACCGCCACCGATTTACCCGATCCTGTGGTACCTGCCACCAGCAGGTGGGGCATGCGGGCCAAATCACCCACCACCGGATTGCCGGTGATGTCGGAACCCAGGGCCACCGCCAGGGGACTTTTATGGCCGTTCATGGAGGAGGATTCCAAAATCTGCCGCAGCCAGACGGTTTGCCGTTTGGCGTTGGGAACTTCAATGCCGATGACACTTTTACCAGGAATATTCCCCACCACCCGTACTGAAGCCGCCGAGATGGAACGGGCCAGATCATCGGCCAACCCCACCACCTTGGCGGATTTAAGACCAGGGGCAGGATCCAACTCAAAGGTGGTGACCACCGGGCCAGGATGGACCTCCACAATGGATCCTTTGACAGAAAAGTCAGCCAATTTTTGTTCAATCAGGCGGGCCTGCCCCTGCAAGGATGCTGGTTCTATCACGGTGGTGGTATTATCACCCCAGGTGAGCAGATCCAAAGGTGGCAGGACACCCGCCTCCCCAATGACCGGTGGAGGCACTATGGGGCGAGGTTTGGGAGCCGGTTGCACCGGTGCAGGTGCCGCCGGGGTGAAGGAGGTTTGCACCAATCCAGGTGGTTCCGCTACCTGTTTGACCAGTTCCAGGGCCTCATCCGACCAGGTGTCGTCGTCTTCCTCCTCTTCCTCCTCTGACACAGGATGGTCGATAATCTCTTCCTCTTCCTCCTCCGGGAAATCCTCTTCCACTTTTGGTGGTTCGGTCACCGCTTCCTTCTTTTCCACAATTACAACGGCAGGCTGTTCAACTGTTGGGGTTACCACGGGAGGCGTGGGGCGCAGGTGTACTTCCGGGATATGGAAGGGATCCGCTTCCTTGGGCTTGGTGGTTGCAGTGACAGCCGGTTCTTCCAGGGTGGGAAAGTCAAATTCTGGTGGAAATTCAGCCTTTTCTTTTTTACTGCCAGGTTTGTGGCGATCCGACTGCCAGGGTTCCCCATCCTCCAGGAACAGATCATCCACATCCGGGGCAGCGATTTGGCCGTCAATTTCAGGATCCTGTCGATCCAGGTGTCGGGGACGCTCTGTTTTTTCCTCACCAAAGAACAATTGCCAAATGCCCACCAAAACCTTTTTTACCACCTGAAAGAGTCCCATAAACAGGGAGGTGGCGCGGGGACGGAGTTCGCTCTTTTCCGCCATGGAGGTCACCCACTCTTTGACTTCCACCGGCTGGGGAAGGATGCGGGTGGCGGCAGGCTGTTCTGGTTGGGGTTTGCTCATGGCAGGGGCCACCACCTTGGCTCCCTCTCCGTGGGTGCTTTCTTCAGCTTTGGGCTTGGGCATCAACAGGGTAAAGACACCCACTATTTTGCTCATGGCCTGGACAAGACCTGCCAGGCTGAAGTGGGTCAACACCATGAAGGAGAGAAAACACAACGGTAGAATCAGGGCAAGGGTGCCCCACTGACCAAAATGGCGATGCATCATGCCAAGGCCCAGTTTGCCCACCATGCCACCACCACTTGCTGGCAGCCAGGCCACCAGGGCGGTGGGTAGCAAACGGATAAAGAGCATGGACAAGGTCCAGACCAGGACCGGCAAAGAGATCCAGCGATCCCAATAAAAATTGGTAGGCTGGTTGCGAAGCATTTTCCAGCCCAAAAAGAGAAAGAGCAGGGGTACCAGAAAAGCAGAAAGTCCCACCACCTGAAAAAGGGCATCGGAAAGATAGGCCCCTGCCTTGCCTGCCATGTTACGGGTAACGGCTCCCCCTGCATGGTTGAAGGAGGGATCATCCCGATGAAAGGTCAACAGGGCCAGAAAGACAAATACCGACAATCCCAGCAACAAGAGACCAATGCCTTCACGGGCGGCGGCCAAACGTTTTTCCAGGGGAAAGGTACTTGGTTGAACAAATTTGTTGGTACGGGTGCGGGGTGCCGCCACGACTTACATCTCCACAACCAGGGGAATGACAACCGGTCTGCGGCCCAGTCGGCGTTTGAAAAAGCGACGCAGGGCACGGACTGTGAGTTCTTGGGGACCGGCCTCTTCATCTTCTCCAAAGTCCATGGCCTTGGGACCCAATTGCAAGGCCTCCTTGACCGCTTCCTTGGCAAGTTCCAGCAGTTCCTGACTTTGCTCTTCGTAGGTGACGCCACGGGTGAGCAGTTCCGGTCCTTGTACCAGAAGTCCGGTGGCTTTTTCCAGGATGATCACGGCCACCACCAGGCCATCTTCTGACAAGTGACGCCGATCCCTGAGGACGATATCCCCCACATCTCCCACCGATTTGCCATCTACAAAGACGCGCCCGTTGGCAACCTGACCGTCCAGGGTGATGGAATCTTCATCCAATCGTACCCGCTGACCGTTTTCCGCCACCAGGGTATGGGTGGGAGAGATGCCCATTTCCATGGCCAACTCCCGATGGCTGTGCAAATGGCGCAGTTCACCGTGAATGGGCAGGAAAAAGCGGGGACGGGTGAGGGAGAGCATCAGTTTCAGGTCTTCCCGGGAGGCATGACCGGAGACGTGGACTTCGCTCACCTTGTCATGGATTACTCGTGCACCCTTGCGGTACATCATATTGATCAAACTGCCGATGGTAAGTTCATTGCCAGGGATAAATTTGGAAGAAAGAATCACCGTATCGCCTGGCAGGATGTTGATATCCTTGTGTTCGCCACGGGCAATGCGCACCAAAGAGGAGTTGGGTTCTCCCTGGCTGCCGGTAGAAAGGACCAGGAGTTGATTACGGGGTACACGGGTGAAAGATTTTTGCTCAACCAGGGTATCTGCCGGGACATTGAGATAGTTAAGGGAACGGGCCACCTGGACGTTGGCCAGCATGGAGCGGCCATTCAATAGGACCTTGCGTCCACAAGCTGCCGCCGCTTCGATCACCTGGCGAATGCGTTGAATATTGGAGGAAAAAGTGGCAACAATGATCAAACCGCTGGCCTTGGGAAAGATATCGTCAAAGGTTGCCCGGATCTCTTTTTCCGACAGGGTACTGCCGGGATTATTCACATTGGTGGAGTCGGAGAGCAGGGCCAGCACCCCTGATTCACCAAACTGGGCCAAACTGTAGAGATCGGTATGGCAGCCATCCACCGGGGTGTGGTCGATTTTAAAGTCACCGGTATGGATCACGGTACCACGGGGGGTGGTGATGGCCAGGGCACTGCCATCGATGATGGAGTGGGTGACGTGAAGATAACGGACAGTGAACGGGCCAATCTGAATGGGATTACGATATTGAATCCGGTTGAGTTCCACCTCTCCCAACAATTGGTGTTCCCGCAATTTACCTTCCAGCATGCCCAGGGTCATGGGGGTGCCGTAGATGGGGGCGGGAATTTCCGGCAAAATATAGGGGAGGGCACCAATATGATCTTCGTGGCCATGGGTGAGGAAATATCCCAACACCTTTTCTTTATTATCACGTAAATATTGAATATCGGGAATGATGACATCTACACCAGGGGTTTCCGGGGTGGGGAAGGTAAGACCGCAGTCCACCACCAGCAGGGATTCCTCATATTGGTAGACCATGAGGTTCATGCCAATTTCCCCCAGTCCTCCCAGGGGAATCAGGTAGAGAGGGGATGCGGTAGTCAATTTTCCTCCTCCTTGGCGGCTTCTGCTTGGGCTTTGGCCTCGGCTTCTTCTTCCGCCTGTCGTTTTTTGGCAAGGGATCGTTCGATCATGCGCCCACCGATAATGGCCAGTTCATACATACCCAGCATGGGAATGGCCAGCAAGGTTTGGGAGTAGGGATCGGGCGGGGTAAGGATGCCGGCCAGGATGAAAACACCCACAATGGCATAGCGGCGTTTTTGGACCAGCGATTGACTGGAAATGACTCCAATGCGAATCAGTAACACCAGCAACAGGGGAATTTCAAAGGCGATGCCAAAGGCAAACATCATGGAGATTACCAGACTGAGATATTCAGCCAGCCGGGGGAGGGCCTCGATGCTTTCGGTGACATAACTTAAGAAAAACTGGAAGGCCAGAGGTAGGACCAGGCTGTAGCAGAAAAGTCCGCCGATGAAAAACAGTGCCGGGGTCAATACCAGGAAGGGAAAAAAGGCGCGTTTTTCATGTTGGTAGAGACCGGGAGCCACAAACATCCACAGTTGGTTAAGGATGATGGGGGAGGCCCCGAACAGACCGGTGAAGAAGGAGACCTTGATATAGGTGAAAAAGGCTTCGTGCAGGCCGGTATAGATCATTTTGCCCTGGGGGCCGGTGATATCCCGCAAGGGTTTCACCAGAATGGCAAAGATGTCTTCGGCGAAGGTAAAGGCGATGAGAAAACCGGCCAGGATGGCCAGAACGGAGTAGAGAAGCCTTTGACGCAACTCAACGAGATGCTCGATGAGTGGGGCTTTGTCGTCTGGGGTAGCGACCATGGGGGTCAATCCTGGGAGGGGGGTTCCGGTTTTGGTTGTGGGGGCGTCGTGCCATCACGTTTGCTCTGACCGTCCAAGGGTTGACGGACAGCGGCGGTGATTGGTTCTGTCGGAGGGGCGACTGACGGGCGGGGAGGCGGCTCTTCAAGGGCGGCATCCAGGCTGTGGCGCACGTCGGTGGCCATGCGTTGAATCTGGCGGAAGACCTTGGCGGTGCCGCGAATGACTTCGGGCAGTTTATCCGGTCCGATCACCAGTAAAGCAACGACGACGATAATGAATATTTCCGACCAGCCCAATCCCAGCATTGACTTTAGCTCCGGGGTGCGGTGTCGGGTTCCTTTTTCACTTCGGCATTGAGGGTGGGGGGCAGGGAGGGATTTTCACTTTCTTCCCGACCTTCCAAGCCTTGTTTGAAGCTTTTGACCCCTTTGCCCAGATCGGCCATCACTTTGGGAAGTTTGCCAGCTCCGAACAGCACCAGAACGATCACCAGAATGATAAGAAGTTCAGGAATGCCTAAGCCCATGACCGGTCTCCTGGAAAAGGAACGGATTTCTCCGGGTAAGATAGATAGATTGAGGAAACAAGATCCCCCCTAGGTGAAGCCCACACTATACCCAATAGGATGGCAAATTCCAATGGTGGATGAGCAGAAATCCATACAGGGGCAAAATGACTGGTTCCCCCCAAAAAAGGTGGGGGGAACCAGGAAAGTTTATTTACAGATTGAAGACGGTGAAGGCGATCATCAGGTAGTTGATGGAACCCACCATATCGATGAAGGCCAGGGCGAGAGGACCGGCGGCCACGGCGGGATCGGCTCCAATCTTTTTGAAGAAGAAGGGAAGGGACATGGCAATGGCAGAGGCAAAGGTAATACTCAGGGCCATGGCGGTTCCCAGGGTAATGGAGAGCAGGTGGTTGTGGAAGATGAAGTAGGAGGCCACAGCAAGGCACAGCCCATAAATGCTTCCCTGGATGATATTGACACCCAACTCCTTGAACAGCAGTTTGAAAAAGTGGGAACTGTGGATGATGCCAAGGGCAAGACCACGTACCACCACTGTACCGGTCTGGCTGCCAGCGTTACCCGACATGCCGATGACAATGGGAAAGAAGAAGGCCAGTTGCACCACAGCCTCCAAGGTTTCTTCAAAGCCGTCCAGGATGGCGGAGACCAGCAGGTAGGCGATGAAGGCAGAAATAAGCCAGGGGACGCGGGTACCGAAGATGGCAAAGGGGGACTGGGAGAGCACGTCGGTTTTTTTGGAATCGATACCGGCCATTTTCAGGATGACGCTGGTGGTTTCATCCTGGATGACGTGAATCAGGTTATCGATGGTGATTTGTCCCACCAGAACGCCCACATCGTCCACCACCGGCATGGCCAGCAGGCGATAGCGGGAGATTTGGCTGGCCACAACACCTTGCGGGGTGTTAACGTGCACTTTGATGAGGCGGGAGTGGGTGAACTCTCGCAGGGTTTGGTTGGGTTCAGCCAGGATCAACTTGCGCAGGGAGCAAACCCCGGTCAAGCAGCCGTGATCATCCACCACATAGAGGTAGAAGACCGAATCATGGGAGGAGAGACCCTGAACCGCCTGGATGGCAGCAGCAGCGGTGGTGGACTCGGTCATGGAAAAGAGTTGGGTATCCATGATGGCCCCGGCGGTATTTTTTTCATACTCCAGGGGACCCAGGTCTTCTTCATCCAGGACATCTTCCCGCAACTCTTCCAGGAGGTGGGCGGCCTCTTCCTGACCCAAAAGGGCCAAGTGACGGGTTTGATCCTCTTTGCTCAAGGATTTCAATACCGCAACCATATATTCCCGGTTGCATTTGGTGAGCAGGTGTTTTTTATGCTTTTCGCTTAGGCCATCAAAGACCTGACCGCCCAATTGATGGGGCAGGATGAGGGCAAAAACTTCGCAGGCACGTGTTTCAGGAAAACCGTTCAACACCCCCGACAACTCGGCAGGCCGCAGCTTGCTCAACAGTTGGGTGAGGTGGGAGGTGGCACCCCGGCGCAGCAGCCGAACGATGGCTTCGGAAACTTTGCTGTTATAGGGTTGATTGCTGGGGGCGGGGGTTTCATCCATAACCATCATGCTCATGGCCATATCTCCTTTTGTCTGATGGTTGAATTACAGGCCATAGACCATGGTGGCGATGACCAGATAGTTGATCACCCCCAACACATCCACAGTGGTCAAAACATAAGGCCCACCCCCGACCGCCGGGTCATGCCCCATGCGTTGCAACAGGAGAGGCAGACTGGAGGCGATGACCCCCGCATAGGTGATATTGCTTAAAATGCTGATACCCACCACAAAGGCAAGAATGGTGCTTTTAAAGACCACCAGGGCATAAGTGGACAGGCAGACACCGTAAAAGGCACCGATCAACAATCCCACCTGGGTCTCTTTGAATAACAGTTTGTAGTAGTCACTCACCTTGATAACGCCGGTGGCCAGACCGCGTACCGCCACCACGGCGGTTTGGCTACCCACATTACCGGCCATGCCGAAGATCATGGGCATGAAGAAGCTTAATTGAAT
Organism: Magnetococcales bacterium; assembly: GCA_015233935.1. GTDB lineage: Bacteria > Pseudomonadota > Magnetococcia > Magnetococcales > JADFXB01 > JADFXB01. Next base: position 7,685 of record JADFXB010000105.1, read on the forward strand.
CACCTTGGCCATGGTGCCTTCGTAGTAGCTTAAGATATAGGCCGCCATGAGACCGCCCAGAAAGGGAGCTACCAGCCAGGGAATGCGGGTTTTGGCCACGCTGACGAAGGATTCTGCCAGGATGCTCATTTTGTGATCTGCATCCACACCCACGGCTTTCATCATGGCCTGGGTATCGGCCTCCTGGATGACGTGAATTAAATCGTCTACGGTGATGATGCCTCGGAGGACACCTTGATCGTTGACCACCGGCAGGGCCAGCAGACCATGTTCGGTGACCAGTTTGGCCGCCTCTTCCTGGTGGGTGTCCACGTTGATGGTCAAGACGCCCGGATCCATGATATCCCGCACGGGTTTATTGGCATTGGACAGGAGCACCTGCCGCAGGGAACTCACCCCCACCAGTCTTTCTTCTTCGTCCAACACGTAGACGTAGAAAACGAATTCATAATAGGGCAGGCTGCGCAGGGCTTGCAGGGCCGCACTGGCGGTCATGGTTTCCGGTACGGCGAAAAAGCGGGTGGTCATCAGGCTGCCAGCGGTGTCCGGCAGGTATTGCAAGAGATCCTGGACCTCTTTCTGGGTTTCCTGATTGAGGGCGTTCATCAGCACGTCGCCCACTTCCGGGCTTAAGTTGCCGATCAACTGACTGCGGGTGTCCGGGGGCAGGTTTTCCAGAATGGGAACGGCCCGTTCCAGGGTGAGCAGGGAGACGATATGAATTTGAAAATCTTCGTTCAGCTCTTTGAGGGTGCCTGCGGCTTGAACTGGATTGGTGACCAGATCAAACAGGGCCATGGCTTCATCTTCATCCTCGGCTGAATTGATGACCATGGCCACGTCAGCAGGCAATAATTTGCTGATAACACGGGAGAGTTGGGCGGTGGCCCCTTTATGGTAGAGGCGATGAATGGTCTCTACAAAGCGGGGAACCTGATTGGTTTCCGCAGTTTGTTGGGGTTCGTCAACAGCAATCATTCCCATGGAATGTCCCTTCCTGGTGTTTGTGGCAGCTTCTGGTGGCCGCCTGTGCCAAAACGATGGATCGGTTGTTTCCTGACTGCTATCAGGAAAAAAGTTAAAAGATCATCCGTGATGATAAAAAGGTGGCAAAGGTAGGTAAAACCAGACCCAGACACCGGCATGAACCAGGAAAAACAGCAATTGTGGCAATTCGGCCTTATTAAACGCTAAACCCGGAAAAAAGGGCTAAACGAATCAAGAGGGGGTTGACCACCATGATTTGGGTTCATGCATTTGGTACGACTAGGGTAAATCTGTATGGGGATTTTCCCAGAGGACAACAGTGTCCTGATTGGGAGCAGTTCGGGATCGGGCAGGGCGGGGGCGGAGCAAGAAGAGGAAGTCTCTGGTTGATTCAGCCTCACCGGCCTAGGGCGAGCCGGAACTGCAACTGTGCGTGTCCATATATCCTCCACGGTTAGTTCAAGGTGCGGGTAAACTACTCCCTGACTTCTGTATAAGTCAAGAATAAAATTAAGCTGGGAATGTAAAATTCTGCTATTGTCCAAATTCGACTCGTTGTTGAAAAAAATCTCTATTTTTGTTGGAATTATGAACAACATATTCACCCTCAACAAGCTTGCAACAGGTGCAAATTTTACAGTATGATTCAAAGTTGAGTTGGGTACTAACCGCTTCCCACACCACCCATAAAACAGGCAATAGATTGCCGATATAAAATCTACCTATAGGCAAGAGGCCGTTTCGCTATGACCCATGAACACACCAGCCACTTCAAAAATATTCTCCTCACCACCGATGGTTCCGAATTCAGCATGGGAACCGAAAGGGTAGGGATCGATCTGGCTCAACAGAACGATGCCCAACTCTATGTATTGCGTCTTCTGATGCACAATCCCGACAGCCCGGAAGGAATTGCCGACCAAGAAGAAGCGGCAGCCCAAATGGATCGTATTGGTGCTTTGTGTGTGAGCAAGGGTGTCAAGTGCAATATACTCTTGCGGCAAACCGTTGAACCCAGCCAGGGCATACTCTCGGTCGCCAAAGAGGTGGATGCGGATGTGGTGGTGGTGGGCAGACGGGGCAAACGGGGCATAGCCCGCATGATGGTGGGAGATGCCACCACAAAAATTATTGAAAAATCCGAATGCACCGTCCTGGTGGTTCCCCGTCTGGTCTCGGTTTGGGATAGCCACATATTGTTGGCCATCGAGCCGGAAAGCCAGGGTGATGATCCAGCAGAGGCGGCCATCGATCTGGCCCAAGCCTCCCACCTGCCCTTGACCGTGCTAATGGTTACCGACGAAAAAGAAAACGACCAGGAGCAACGGGAAATTTATCAATCGGTTAACCGGTTGGTGGCCAAGGCCAAATTGGAAAATATCGAAGCGGATGGACTGGTCATGGGTGGCGATATGGACAAGCTCATCCTGGAAGTGGCCAGACAACGCTCTGCCGATTTAATCATTTGCGAACCCCGTGATCGATCCATGATTGACAAATTGTTCAATACCAACAATATTGTCCATCTGATCGGTCAAGCCCATTGTCCGGTCATGGTGGTTAAATAAACCTTTGACTGGAGAGCTGGCAGATGCCCCTGGCGATTGATTCGACGGTTAAAAACAACAGCTACGACTATTTTGAAAAAGCACTCATCACCGATAACGGGTTTCGCGAATATGACGTGCGCTGGCTGTTGGGCAAGGAGATCAATGCCAACGGATTTTTCCTCATGGGGCAAGCCTACGGCACCTATGCCCAGGAGCGGCTGGCAACCAACCGGGTGGTGGTGGGGCATGACTTTCGCAAGTACAGCCAGGATCTCTGCCGCTCCATGATTCTGGGACTGCTGGCCACCGGTATGGAGGTGGTGGATATCGGTCTTGCTCTCTCCCCCATGCTCTACTTTGCCCAGCATCATCACAAGTGCCGGGCAGGCATGCAGGTCACCGCCAGCCACAATGAAAATGGCTGGACTGGCATCAAGCTGGCCCATAATTTATCTCTGACCCTGGGACCAGACGACATTCAAGAGTTGCGGCAACTGGTCCATGGCGGTCTATTCAAGAGTGGCCGTGGTCTGTATATTCAAGATTTTAATCTGGCCCACCACTATGCCCAGGATCTCCTGCAAGGTCCCCCCTTGTCCCGCCCGGTCAAGGTGGTGGTGGCGGCAGGCAATGGCACCGGTGGTCACTTCGCCCCGGATGTCTTGCGCCGACTGGGGTGTGAAGTCATTCCCCTGGATTGTTCCGCCGACTGGGAATTTTCCAAACACAATCCCAACCCGGAAGATATGGCCTTCTTGCACGATCTCTCCAAAGCCGTGCTGGATCATGGTGCGGAAATCGGCATCGGGGTAGACGGGGATGGCGACCGCATCGGGGTGGTGGATGATCAAGGCAACGAACTCTTCTCCGATAAGCTGGGACTCCTGTTGGCCCGCTGGCTTTGCCCCCAGTATCCCGGTCGTTCGGTGGTCATCGATGTCAAGAGTACCGGTCTTTTCCTGAAAGATCCCGTTCTTCAGGCAGCAAATGCGGAAATTCTCCTCTGTAAAACCGGCCATTCCTACATGAAGGCCAAGGTGAACGGCAGTGGTGCCCTGGTGGGTTTTGAAAAAAGCGGCCACTGGTTTTTCAATACCCCCCTGGGGCGTGGCTATGACGATTGCTTAGTCTCCAGTATCTATTTATTGCGCATGCTGGATGCCCTCTCCACCCCCCTCTCCCAATTGGCCCAGCAGTTGCCCAAAACTTGGCAAAGTCCTACCATGGCTCCCTATTGCGCCGATCATCAAAAATACCAGGTGGTGGAAGAGATGATCCGATTGTTCCAACAGCAAAAAGAACAAGGGGTGCTCATTGGTGGCCAGGCCATTGACTCCCTGGTGACTGTCAATGGGGTTCGTTTTGTCTTTGCCGATGGCAGTTGGGGGTTAATACGTGCCTCCTCCAATAAACCCACCCTGGTGGTGGTGGCAGAAGCCTGTGCTTCCCTTAATCAACTCTATGATATTATTGAACATATTCAGCGTGTACTTCATGAGACGGGTCTGGTTGGAGAATATGATCAACAAATGCCGCCCCGCCCTGTTTCCTTCTAGGAAACTCTTTTTGTATACCACACTCTGATTCAGGTATTTCCATCAATCAGAGGGTTAGCGTTTATTCTTGTTGACGAATATTTGTGATTCGACTATGTTCAGTCATTCATAGGGTTGATTCTATCAAATTGGAATATGAAAATGTTAAGTTTAAACATAGTTAAAAAATTTTTGTTTGA
>JADFXB010000106.1 GCA_015233935.1 Magnetococcales bacterium
GTAAGCAGGTGGAAGCCAGAGAGGCAGGGGATCAAGAGGCCATGTATTTTGACGCCGATTACATCCGCGCCCTGGAATATGGCATGCCCCCCACAGCAGGTGAGGGGATTGGAATCGACCGTCTGGTGATGCTGTTGACCGATAGTGCCGCCATTCGGGATGTTTTGCTCTTTCCCCAAATGCGGCCCACGGGGGGCCATGGGGGATAGGAAGGTATTTTCAGGATGTTCAATCGTTTTGAATGGATGATCGGCCTTCGCTATCTGCGGGCCAAACGATCCAACCATTTTATCGGGGTGATCACCGTCCTTTCCATGGGCGGAATCGCCTTGGGGGTGGCGGCCTTGATCGTCGTCCTGGCGGTGATGACCGGCTTTAAGGAGGAGTTGCAAAAACAAATCCTGGGGGTGACCAGCCATGTGGTAGTACAGGAGCTGGGCGGACGCATGGCCCATTATACCCAGGTGCTGGACAAAGTGTTGGCCACACCGGGGGTCAAGGCGGCTTCTCCTTTCATCCTTGGCCAGGCCATGCTGAACAGCAATGGCAAATCCCATGGGGTGGTGATTCGCGGGATCGATCCTCCTCTGGATCGCCATGTCTCTGCACTGGAGAGCAATCTGGCTTCCGGTCGTATGGAGGATTTGGGCCATTTTGGCATCATTCTGGGCAAGCATTTGGCTTCCGGCCTTGGCCTGCAAAAAGGGGATCCGGTAACGGTGATGGCCCCGGTGGGCAATGTCACCGCCGTGGGAACCCTGCCACGCATGAAACAATTCAAGGTGGTGGGTGTGTTCGATTCCGGCATGTATGAATATGACAACACCCTGGCCTATATCCATTTGCAGGATGCTCAAACCTTCTTCCGCTTTGGCGAAAATGCCACCGGTATCGAGGTCAAAACCGACCATGCAGACTTGGCCTTCGAGGTGCGCAAAGGATTGATCGCCCAGTTGGGATTTGACTATTGGGTGCGGGACTGGATGCAGATGAATCGCAACTTTTTCCGTGCGTTGCAACTGGAAAAAGCCACCATGTTTGTGATCCTCTTTTTGGTGGTGGTGGTGGCGGCTTTTAATATCATCTCCAGTTTAATCATGGTGGTGATGGAAAAAGGCAAGGATATCGCCATCCTGAAAACCATGGGGGCCTCCTCCCGCAGCATCATGGCCATTTTCATGATCAACGGTGGGGTGATCGGCGTGGTGGGTGATTTATTGGGCTTGGGGCTGGGACTGTTGCTGGCCTTTAATCTGGAATCTGCCCTCAAGGCCATCGAAGGTATGTTTGGCATCCAGATTCTTTCGGGGGATGTTTATTTTATTGATCATCTTCCCGCCAAGGTGGAAGTTTTCGATGTGACCTTGATCACGGTCATCAGTCTGGCCATCAGCCTATTGGCGACCCTGTATCCTGCCTGGCGTGCCTCTCGTGTCGATCCGGTGGAGTCTTTGCGCTATGAATGATTGGGCTGAAAAGGACAACGTTTTATTGACGGCCCGTCAGGTGACCAAACATTTTACCACCTCGGCAGGTCCTATCCAGGTGTTGAAAGGGGTTGACCTTACCTTGCGCCGGGGGGAGATGGCCGCCTTGTTGGGGGTATCCGGTTCGGGCAAGAGCACCCTGCTGCAAATATTGGGCACTTTGGATCATCCTACCAGTGGTCAGGTATGGATGGACGGGGTGGACATGTTTGCCATGGATGCCCGGCAGGCCGCCGCTTTTCGCAATAAGCGCATTGGTTTTGTCTACCAGTTTCACCGCTTGCTGGCCGAATTTACCGCTTTGGAAAATGCCATGATGCCGCTTCTTATCGACCGTCAGGATAAGAAACAGGCCATGGCCAAGGCAGAACAGGCGTTGCGGGAGGTGGGGCTGGGTCATCGTTTGCATCACAAGCCGGGACAACTTTCCGGGGGTGAGCAGCAGCGGGTGGCCATTGCCCGGGCTATGGCCAATCATCCTGCTCTGTTGTTGGCAGATGAACCCACTGGCAATCTGGATCGTCACACCGCCCAGGATATTTTCAACCTGCTCAGAAAACTCAACCAGGAGACCGGCCTGTCTTGCCTTCTGGTGACCCATAACCCGGAATTGGCGGCAAGTCTGGATCGCAGCTTTCATCTGGTGGATGGCAATATTGTGGAATAACCCTGTCATATCTATGGGTTGGATAATGGATGATTGATACCCACTGTCACCTGGATTTTCCAGTTTTCGATGCAGACCGTCAGCAAGTATTGGAAAGAAGTGTGCAGGCGGGGGTGGACCAATGGGTGGTTCCCGGTGTTAAATTAGAAGATTTTCAACGTATTGTTGATGTGAAAAATAAAAATATTAGCATTGCATTCGGTTTACACCCCTGGTTTGTGGAAGAACAGCCCCAGGATGCTTTGAATCAGTTGGCGGGATGGATTGAACGCCATTCTCCCCTGGCTATTGGTGAAATCGGGCTGGATTTTATGTTGCCCGCTGCAACCTTTCCCCTGCAGGAATCCCTGTTCGTGGAGCAATTGCGCCTGTCTGACCACTTTCGGTTGCCAGTATTGTTACATGTGCGACGGGCCCACGATGCTGCTTTACACCTGTTAAAAAAAGTTAAACCGGCTGCTGGTGGCATTGTCCATGCCTACAGTGGAAGTCTGCAACAGGCCTACGGATATTTGGATTTGGGGTTCAAACTGGGATTTGGTGGGGTGGTGACCCATACCAATGCCCGGCGTATTCGACAAGTAGCCAAGGTTGTACCACAAGAAGGTTTGGTGCTGGAAACCGATGCACCGGATTTGCCCCCAACAGGGTGGCAGGGAAGGCGCAATGAACCTGCCAATCTGTTATTGATAGCGCAAGTTTTGGCCCAATTGCGCGGTGGTGAAGTGCAGGAAATTGTTGAGATTACTACACATAATGCTTGCAGCATTTTGAGATTGAAAGAGGCGGTGGGGTGAATCTGACCGGTTTGTTGGAACGTACCCATATATTGCTGGGGGATGTTGGACTGGCACGAATGGCAGAAACGCATGTATTGCTATGCGGCTTGGGGGGCGTGGGCAGTTTTACCGCAGAGGCATTGGTGAGAGCTGGTATCGGACGTCTTTCACTGGTAGATCACGATGTTGTAGCTCCCTCCAATTTAAACCGGCAGCTTCCAGCTACCTTGAAGACCATTGGTCAAAAAAAGGTGGTTGTCATGGGGGAGCGGCTGGCCTCTATCCATCCCGAGTGCCAGTTGGAATTGCATGATCAATTTCTAACGACGGAATCGATTCCTGATTTTTTGGCCGAGAAAAATCCCCATTGGGTAGTGGATGCCATCGACAGCCTCAATTGCAAGGTCAACTTGATACTGGAAGCGCGCAAGCAGGGGATGCAGGTGATCAGCAGTATGGGAGCGGGGGGACGATTGGATCCCACCAAAATCAGGGTCTCTGACTTATTGGATACCCATTCCTGTCCTTTGGCCAGCCATGTACGGAGTAGGGTTAAACGGCGTGGGGGAGGGAGGGGTATTCTGGCCGTTTGGTCGGAGGAGCATGCCTTGCCTCACAAACCACCGGAGCCAACAGAAATAGGACGACCACGGGCCGTCAATGGCACCATCAGTTATATGCCAGCCCTCTTTGGGTTGACCATAGCAGGTGTGGTCATTGAATCGATTGTTCGTGGTAAGAATATGAATTAGTGGATATTGCCTGGGTGGGGTTTGCTGGGGCTATGTCCTTAAAAAACAAGTTGATGCAGATAGTTTAAAAAATTCAGGTCTGGATACTTCTTACAACGAGGCCCTGGCAGCATGGGAATTGCGTCCGATATTATCATGATCGTCTTGGCTGCCCTATTGGGGGGAGGGATTGCCCATTGGCTGAAGCAGCCATTGATTTTGGGCTATATCCTGGCAGGTATTGCCATTGGTCCCCATACCGGTGGGGTGACGATTCATGAGGTCCGAGATATCGAATTGTTGGCCGAGATCGGGGTTGCCTTGCTGTTGTTTGGACTGGGGTTGGAATTTTCCCTGAAAGAATTGCGCCTGGTCCGCAAAATTGCCCTATTGGGCACCCCTTTGCAGATGATGTTGACCATGGGGTTGGGCTATGGGATTGGCAGGTTGCTGGGGCTGGATTGGGTGACCTCCTTGTGGTTGGGGGCGATTATTTCGTTATCCAGCACCATGGTATTGTTGAAAACCTTGATGAATCAGGGTTGGATGGGCACCCTTTCCAGTCGGGTGATGATCGGTATTTTGGTGGTGCAGGATTTGGCGGTGGTTCCCATGATGATCATTCTGCCCCAACTGGACAAACCGGGTATGGGTTTGCCGGTGTTGGGGGATGCGGCTATTAAAGCCACGGTTTTTCTGGTGGTGATGGTGGTGGCTGGCACCCGTTTATTGCCATGGTTGATGAAGATGGTAGCCCGCCTGAAGTCGCCGGAGTTGTTTTCCATGGCCATTTTGGCTACTGGTTTGGGGGTGGGGTGGATTACCCATGGTGTTGGTCTATCCTTTGCTTTTGGGGCCTTTGTGGCGGGCATGGTGTTGAGCGAGTCCCATTATGGTCATCAGGCATTGAGCGATGTTTCGCCCATTCGTGATCTCTTTGCCATGATGTTTTTTGTCTCGGTGGGGATGATGTTGGATCCGGTCTATCTGGTGGACCATTTTGGGCAGGTGATGGTGTTGGTGGTGGCGGTGAGTGTGGGGAAAGGGGTGATTTTTTTTGCATTGGCCCGTTTGTTCCGCTATGGCAAGGTGGTTCCGCTTGCGGTGTCATTGGGATTATTCCAGGTGGGGGAGTTTGCCTTTGTGCTGGCCAAAATAGGACACCAGGCGGGATCCTTGAGTGATCATGCCTATTCCTTGTTTCTGAACTCCACCATCATGACCATGTTATTGACCCCGCTGGTTTCAGCCCAGACCACCCCGTTGTACGCCAAAAAGAAAAAACGTCAGCAAGAAAAATGGTTGAAGGAGTTTCAACTACCGCCAGATGAATTGCAAAACCATGTGGTGATTGCCGGGGCGGGACGGGTGGGACAACAGGTTTATCGGCTGTTGGAGCGACTGGACATGAAGCCGGTCCTGGTGGAGATGGATCAACGGCAACTGGAATCTACCCAGGCCATGGGGGCGAGGGTGGTGTTTGGCGATGCTGGCAAGAAGTTGATTCAGGAGTCGGTGAGGCTGTCACGGGCCAGAATGTTGGTGGTGACCGTGCCCCAGGGAGAGAGGGCTTCTGCCATTATTCATCAGGCGCGGCAGGTAAATCCCGAATTGTTGGTCATTGCCCGTGCCAGCGATCAGGATCACATGAAAAAATTGTTTGCCGATGGGGTGGAGGATGTGGTTTGGCCCTATCTGGAAAGTGGTCTGCTCATGGGACAACAAGCTCTGTTGCGTATGCAGGTTCCCCCCAGTGTGGTTCATCGTTTGGTCTATGAAGAGCGGGATGCCTTGTTCACGGCTTTGGGCAAGACGGCATCAACCGTCCATGGGTGGATGAATTTTCACCATCAATTTGACCTGGAATGGGTAAAGCTGGAAGAAGATTCGTTGCTGGCTGGTCAAACTTTGGGAGAGCTGGCCATTCGCAGTCGCTTTGGAATATCGGTGGTGGGGGTGGTGCGTCAGGAGGAATTTTTCAATAATCCCATGGCCGATTTTGAATTGCAAAATGGGGATTGGCTGGCGATGATAGGAACAGAAGATTCCAGGGTGGCTTTTCAAAATTATTGTGGCATGGACCCCATTTGCCCCATACCCCAACCTGATCTGGGAGAAGCGTCATGAAAGCACGGCAAACGCTTGCGGCAGTGTTGACCTTTGGCTGGTGGATGGGTTCTGTCTATGCCTGGAGTGGGGATCTACCGCCATTAAGCAGTGGTCAGACGGTGTATGTCCCGGTTTATTCCCAAATTTATCATGGCAACATGGATCGGGATGGCAAGCCCAAGGAAATTTTACTCTCTTCCATGTTGAGTGTGCGCAATACCGATCCGAAACACTCCATGACCATCACTTCGGTCAAATATTATGACACCCATGGCAAGGTTTTACGGGAATATCTTTCCCAACCGGTAACGTTGGCGGCCATGGGTTCCACCGACTATTTTGTGGAATACAAAGATCGCTCCGGCGGAACCGGTGCCAATTTTGTGGTGGTGTGGAAATCGGCCAAGCCTGTCAATCCCCCCATCATGGAGGCGGTGCACGCCTATTTCTGGGGTTCCTCTTCCCAGTCCTTCATCAGCCGTGGCCAGGCCATCCACACCCATGAGTGACCGGTTGTCACCGGACGTTATCCATATTGGCGTACAAGTTGGGATCGCATTTTTCCTCTTCAGGTGTTCCCACAACAGGTTCAATACCATCGGCTGACTGGTCTCCAATCATCTTGGCAAAGGCGTTTTGATCTTCCCATGGAATTTTGCTGGCATAATAGCTGCCCAAATCTTTGTAGGCACCATAGGTCAGGCTATCGGAATTGAAGGTCATGGAGACGGTTCCATGTTGTGGAAAGACGCTGCATTTACCCGGACGGGTATCAACATCATCCGCCTTCTTTTTCAGATTAACATACCCAACCGTTTCAGGGGCATCTTCGGCATGTTCACGCAAAAGTTGGTCGGAGAGGACCGGCTTGATAATAAGGAGTTTGTTTAAAGGTTTTTGGCATGAAACATCGTTTTTATCTTTGGTAACGCAGCCTGCCAGAATAGGATATTTCCATTGGTGGATTGGATAGTGGTAAGGGAGATACCGTGTTTTGGTAAGGCATCTTTCTTCGTATTCCTGCTTGCAAATAACCTCTTTTTCCACCATGCGTTTAGCTTTGTTGCAAACATTTTTCAGGTCTTTTAATCCGGGAACCTGCAGGTGCAGTTGATGGTCATTCTCTAAATTTTTTCCAAGATTGCAAATATCTTCCATCCATCCAGTACCGTCAAAAGAGGCATCGGAGATGATGATATTTTCAACCCCACGACGAATCAGGGCATAGGCTCCCAAATTTTCTGCATTGCCCCCATCCACAAGTCGGATATAGGGGCTGTTTTGGCTAAAGGAGGGAGCTGAATCTGCTCTTGCATCGGAAGTTTGCAGGGAGTCGAACAGGTAGAGGGGGAAGGGTAGCATTTTATGTATGGCGCGTTGCTCGGCGGAGATATTGTAGTTAATAATATCTGTACCCCAGTTGGCGTTGAAAAGATGCAGGAACGAGCCGGCAATAAACTTGCCAGCGGGTATTTCAATAGCCATTTCGTTGGCATCCAGAAAAGCGGCAGAGGCTCCTACAGCGGTATAAATGTCAAATTCTGGATATTCGTTGGATGAGCCATAATTAGGTGAAAGTTTGGTATCGAAGGGGGCATTGACAAAACCGAACTGTCCAGAACCAAACCCTTTGGAGGTGAACTCAAAAGTATTACAGGCTGGGGAGGCAGGGTCTTCCAAAAGCAGATGGGCCAGATTGCGTTTGGCCGGGCTGGTGGCATTGATGACCCAGAAAGGGACATTATTTTCAATGGTACGCGGGGTATCCGGTTTGTTTCGTTCTGCCAGTTTATTCTCATAAAGTTTATCCAGGTGACTAAAAGTGAGAATGCTTCTGTCTGGATATTTATAATAATTATACTCATTGTCGGTCGTATTCGAAAAATATTCACATAAATATCCATTAGCATTGTTTCTTGGGCATGTCTGATTGTCTTTATTAAGCTCTGAAATTATGCTGTTATTATCATAACAATATGAGTGATTATTGTTCGGGATAAGGCCATATGTGTTGGCAATACCATGCAGATAAGCATTTCTAGTTGGAGAAGAATCACCTTCTGGCCAGTCAAAGACCATGCTGTTGAAATAATGCAAGGGAGCCGTAGTCAGGCTTAAGAGGATAAGACCGGCAGCATTGACGTAGGGACTAAAATCACCCTCCGCCATTTTTGAACTGTAAGTTAAAGGTTGCAGAACATCCTGGTGAAAGCGAATGTATTTTTGATTCCATAATTTTTCAGGGTAACCATTATATTCTCCGGCTTTGGTATGGGAAGGCGAGGTTTCCGGGTAGTTAAAATATTGGTCCAGAGGAAGCGGAGTATTATTAGGTTTGCGAGTTTTTTCTTCATTTAAATAGATACCAGGAAAATCATCGGTAAAGAGATAGCTAAGTTTATTATTGGCAAAATAATTTGCATTGAGGAGACGGGAGTAATAATAGAAGGCGGCATAACTACCACCAGAGACGGTGGAGAGAATATCCAAATTGGCTAGCAAATTTTGGTCTGTAGAGGGGCTGTTTTTGGATTTGTTGCGAGAAAGACCTGTCAAAATACCCATATTAAAAGAGGCTGCTTTGCTTCCACCACCTGCCAGAGCAAGACCCCACTTATAGGAGGTGGATTCTTTCAAATGATCTTGAAGCTGCGTATTGGGAAAGGGGGCAGCTTCTGGAGTATGCTTATCGGAACATAACGTCGAATAGGGAAAATATACATTATAGGACGATTTATTTTTGTCTGGTTCACGAGTGACCTTATAGGGAAAAACAGCTCCCTCTTGTATTTCAGCATGGGAATAGGCTGGTACCAGGAAAACAAGGGCAAGAGAGAGTACGGAAAAATATTTCATGGTGTTTCCTTTATGACTCGTCATGTTGGTTCTCTTTCATCCTTAATTGTGGATGTAAGTTATATTAACAATCGGCGTTTGCAAGCTTTAATAATTGCATGTGTGATTATCATGGTTTTTGTTGACGAGTCAAGAAAATAAAATATTTTTTATTCAAAAATAATGCTTATTAAAAATATAAGTATTTTATTCTATTATGGAGAGATTGTTATTACCCTCATTCATTTCTATTTTTGCGTAGCAGTGTATTTTAGATTGTTTGCCAATTTTCCTGGTAGATCAATAAAAAACATCTGCTTTTTCCACCCTAAAGTATATTTATCATGCAAATGAGAGTAAACATATGGAATCTGCATTGGATTGATGACTGGCGTGAACAGGGCTTGGGGAAGGGGAGCTGCTGGAATAAGTGAAGTGGGCTGTGTTGGGAGGGGTTAGATTAAACAGGGCAAAAGGCAGGGAGTCAGCCATCCAAGGCCAAAGTCACATGCCCTAAAGCCCGGTTCTTGGCCAGGGTGGCCTGCTCCTTGATCTCCCGCCAATGGGCGGCCTGCTGGCGCAGGTCGGAGAGCTGGCGGGCATAGTCGGTGCGGGCGGCTTCCGGGGCGGATTCCAGGAGGGTTTTAATGCGCTGGCCCTCCTCCCGCAAACGACGCAACTGCTCCAGAGCGGCAATTTCATCGTCGCTTACTGCATCACGGGTGGAGCAAAAGCCACCCGCAACCTTGCGGGTGGCTGCATCCACAATGGGAATGGAAAGTTTGGGATAGTCCACCTTAAAAACGATCCAACATGGTCTGGTTGACCGTAATACGGCTGGTCATCTTCAAGTCGGTGAGAAAGGCACCCACCTGCTCGGTGGATAAACCCCGTTCCACCTGGCGGGAAATATTCTCCTCCTCCTTGGCCAAACCTTCCATGGGGGCCTCTTCAATCTTCTGCAACTTTACCAGATAGAAGGTGCCGTTCTCTTCCAAAATTTTGCCCGCTACCGGCTTGTCCAGGGAGAGGGTAAAGGCAAAATCACGAATTTGGGCGGGAACCTTGCTCTCTCTCTCCGCAAAGGTAAAGCTCTGGTCGCTCTCCTGGCGAATCTGCCCCTTGATCTGACTCTCCCAGGTGGCCCCACCCTGGATGGCCTTCATGGCCTCTTCCAAACGTTCCTTGGCCAAGCGGGCGGTCTCATCCTGGATATAGGCCTTTTCCACCGCTTGTTTGGCCTCCACCAGGGTTTGCGCCCGTGGCTCCTCTTTGGCCACCACCTGCAAAGAAGCAAAGACCGCTTCGCCAATCTCCAACAAATGGCTGTTTTCCCCCACAGTCGTGGCAAAGGCGGTCTCTATAAATTTGGGATTGCGCTCCACCCCTTCCAGCTTGCTGTCGCCACGGGCGATAAAATCGGTCTCTCGATAGCGCAGATTGAAATCTTTGGCCAGGGTGGCCAGATCGTTGTGGGCTATCAGTTGATCTTCCAAATGGGCGGAACGGTCGTAGACTAACTCCTGGGCCTTGCGATGGATCACCCGGGTGGTCACCTCTGGGGTTACCTCTGCCAGGGATTTGGTCTCTCCTGTCTGTACCGCCTCCAGACGGATCAAGTGAAAACCAAAATCGGTACGCACTGGTTTGGAAACCTGGCCAGGCTGCATGGCAAAGACCACATCCTCAAAGGGTTTCACCATAATGCCCCGGCCAAAAAAGCCCAAGTCTCCCCCTTCGCTGGCGGTGGTATCCTCTGAAGTCTCTTTGGCCACCTTGGCAAAATCTTCGCCCCGGCTCAATCGATCCTGAATGGCATTGATGCGGGCTTGTGCCTGTGCCTCCCCATCCTTGCCTTCTCCCACCCGGATCAAGATATGACGAGCATGGCGATTTTCCTCTTTCTGATAATCGCTGGCATGCTCTTCATAATATTCCTTGATCTCTTCCGGGGTGGCGGTCAAACCTTCCCGCACACTGTCGGCATCAAACACCACATATTTCAACTTGACCCGTGCCGGAGTCTGGAAGGCGGTGGCGTGCTCCTGCAAATATTTTTCCAGGATTTCATTGGTTGGCTTTAACGTGCCAGCCAAGCTCTCCTGATTCAACACCAGATAGGATACGGTGCGCTTTTCGCGAAACATGCGATATAGAATTTCCACCACTGGGCGGGGAACGCTCACCACCGTGCGCAAGGCCGCTTCCAACTGGGCCAGGGTCATATCCGAGGAGAGTTGCCGTTCATAATCCTGGGGAGACAGGCGATTATTGCGCAGGAGAATGTTGTACTGCTCCATGTTGAAATGACCATCCCGTTGAAAATTGGGATTGGTGGCAATGGATTCCCGAATTTTCTCCGAAGTTGCCCGCAAACGAAGTTCATGCCCGGTCATGGAGAGAAGATGGCGTTCAACCAGACGTTGCAAGGTCTGCTGTTTGAGGCCAAAAGCCTCGGCGGTCTTTTTATCGATGCCACCCCCCGATGCCTGCCGAAGTCGGTTGTAATCCCGTTCATAGGCGTTGGCAAATTCCGTCTGGGTGATGCCGTAACCCTGTACCTCGGCAACCGGGGCATCCTGCTGGCGTTGCACATAATCTCCCACGCCCCAGACGCCAAAACTCAACGCCAACAAAAAGAGAAAAGCTTTGACCATCCAAGAGGTGGCACTGCGTCGCAGGACATTCAACATTCTGACAAAACTCCCGATAGATCGTTTTACCCGTGCCGCATTTCTTCCGCTATAAGCAGATCGGAAGATGAATATTTTACTTCACATACCATAGACGTGCACGCAAGAATCTGGCACTCTAACCGGCTTGGAACGACTTTTCAACCCGTTACTCCATGCGAGGGCGGGAAAAACACGACGATATGCATATTATTCGCGGACTGGGCAACCTTCCCCCCCGTTTTCGGGGAGCGGCCATTACCATTGGTAACTTTGACGGCGTCCATCGTGGACATCAGGCGGTCATCGAGACCTTGTGCCTGCGTGCCAGGGAGCTAAAATGTCCATCCTTGGTGATGACCTTTGAACCCCATCCCGCCCGTCTCCTCTACCCGGAGCGGGCACCCCGACGCATTACCGGGGTTCGCGGCAAGGCCCGCTGGATGGAGGCCTGTGGTCTGGATGGCATGCTGATTCTCCACTTTGACCATGAACTGGCCTCCCTGGCCCCAGAATACTTCGTCCAAAAAATTTTGGTGGAGGGGCTGGCCATCCAGGATATCCTGATTGGTCACGATTTTCGCTTCGGAGCGGGTGGCAAAGGAAATCTGGATACCCTCCTAC
>JADFXB010000107.1 GCA_015233935.1 Magnetococcales bacterium
AGCCAAGCCAAAGAGGAGGGAGGAAATGAGAATGTTTTCCATGCCGGGGTAATCGCTCCTGGTGCAAATTTGGCTGGAATTTTATCTGGGCCAGGATGGGGATGCAAGACTTAAACCAAAGTTGGATTTAATATGAGTGTATATTTTAAGGATTGGTCTCTGTTCCAAATGTGTGAAATCCCCCTGTTGGCTGTGTGGTATGTGGCATGAAACGATTGTAGGATTAGATCTAGACGAGTACACCTCAACGTTCTGGCACCCAACATTGTCGAAACGATCCTGCGGGGGGATTATCCCGACATCATCAGCCTGGAAAGCCTGCATCCCTGCATCACGGTGGACTGGGAGGAACAAAGGCGGCTGTTTGGTGTTGCTCGTCAATAGACTTGGTTACTTTCTGAATGGCCGCCAGCAAATCCTGTTTCTTTATGGGCTTGGTGAGGTGATCGTCACACCCGGCTGCCAAACTCTCATCTTTTTTACACACAGAGGCATGGGCACTCAACGCTATGATGATTAAGCGATGGCGACCTTCTTCCTGCTCCCATTGACGAATGGCGCGAGTAGCCGTATATCCGTCCATGTTGGGCATCTGGATATCCATCAGTACCAAGTCAAACGCCTCCTCCTGGACTCGGGCTACTGCCTCAGTGCCATCAGAGGCAATTACCAACTTGTGGGGCGTTTTCTTCAGGTAGATTTGAAACAATAATTGGTTGTCCTCAGAGTCCTCGGCTAGCAGAATGCGCAGGCTCCTGGCCGATACCTCTTCTGTCAGATCGACTGAAGTGGAATGTGGCAGAGGAAGTTCCGTGAGCCTGATGGGTAGGGTGAAGAAAAAGGTGCTGCCTTGTCCCAGTTGACTTTCCACCCAAAGTCTGCCACCCATAAGATCCACCAATCGTTTTGAAATGGTCAGCCCCAAACCCGTGCCACCATAACGCCGTGCAATTCCGGAGTCGGCCTGGGCAAAGTGTTCAAAAATGTGGTTTACATGTTCCTGGGCGATGCCAATGCCAGTGTCGGCAACACTGAACAGGAGGGTTCCGGGTTTCTGAAGGTCGAGAGTCAATGTAACGTTCACCCGCCCCTGATGGGTGAATTTGATGGCGTTGCCCAGCAAATTGATGAGTACTTGGCGCACACGCCCATCGTCGCCCACGATGGATTCCGGGATGCTGGCAGCAATATCAACTGACAGCGTGAGTCCTTTTTCCTCGGCGGCAACCTGCATCAAACCAGAGGTTTCCTCTACAACGTGACGGGGAGAAAACGGAATGTCAGCTATGGTGAAGCGACCAGACTCGATGCGGGAGAAGTCGAGTACATCGTTGATGACCGCCAACAGGGCCTTGCCCGAACGGTGCATGGTCTCGATGAGACGACGCTGTTCCGGGATAAGATCGGTTTCCAGCAGCACCTCTGACATGCCCAGCACCACGTTCATCGGGCTGCGAATTTCGTGGCTCATAGCAGCAAGGAATTCGCTTTTGGCATTGGTGGCAACTTCTGCTTGGGTCTTGGCCTGACGTAACTCCTCCTCGATTCGCTTTTGCTCGGTAATATCGGCAGATACGCCGCTCACCCCCCATATGTTTCCTGCTTCATCATAAATGGGACGTTTGGCTTCCAGATAGATCCGCGTCTCGCCTGTACTGATCGGGGTTAACACCATTTCCACCCTGCTGGGCTTGCCTGTGTCCAAAACGCCTTGATCAACAGCTTTCAGTCTGGACAAGGTGTCGTCGGAAGCAAAAAACGCTTCATCGCCTTTGCCCGCCAACATGTCGGCGGAGCATTGGAATAAGTCCAGGGTCAGACGGTTGGCGTAGACGTAACGGAGCTGTCGATCTTTGATGTAGATGTAAGCCTCGACACCGTCCATAATGTCTGAAAATCGTTTATTTTTTTTCAGCTCCTTGCTTAGGCTTTCGGTGCGTTCCGCCACCTTTGTTTCCAGTTCTCTTTCTGCCTGTTTCTGGGCGGTGATGTCAACGCCAAATTCCAGAACCAGCAGTCGGCCATCTTGGTCCTGAAAGGGGTGGTCGTAAATGATGAAGTTGCGTCCGTCGGGATGGTTCCACTCCCAGGATTTGGGATGGCCGGTGCGGAACACATCGAAGGTGGGACATTCCTGACAGGGGTCAGAGCGGTTGGCGATGACACGGTAGCAGGGGCTGTCGCCTGGCTCCCCAAATATCTGACGGAATTCGTGGTTGGCGTAGGTTATCGAGTAGTCCTGAGCTTGAAGGTAGACAAAGGCGGGGATGGCTTCCAGTAGGTCGGTCAGCCGTTTGCGCTGCAACTCCAGGCTGGCCTCAAGAAGTTTGCGCTCCTCCACCTGGACCAGGAGGAGATCTCGGGAGACGGTATGACGCTGGAGATTTTCCGCCATTAAGTTAAAGCCATCCGCCAGTTGTCCTATCTCATCGGAACCCTTGTACTCGACACGTCTGTCATAATAACCCGCTCCCAATTCCCTCAAACCGTGCAGCAGTTCCCGCAAGGGTAAAATCACGACCCTGCGGGTCAGGATCACATTTACCCCCAGCACCATCAGCAGGATGGCGAAGGACCACCACAGATGCTCTAAGATCACGGCAACCGCCTGTTGGTGCTCCTCGGCGTAATGTAGTTCGAAGTAGAGTAGTCCGGAGATATCTTGCTGGGGCAGGTGGGAGGAGTAGAAACCGTCAAATAGGGGAGTAACGAATCGAAACTTGAGGTCGTTATCCACATGCTCCAGTGCCAGGCGGCGGGTATGGATTGCCTCCTGCGCCAAAGGGGAGTGGAGGGAGAGGGCGGGCGGGTTGGAGGGATCGGAACGGGACAAGGGGTTGCCATGGCGGTCCATCACCACCAAGTGATGAACCCGGCTGGTGCGGGAATTTTCCAGGATGCGTTGCAGCAACAGGGAATTGCCGACCACAACCTGGGATTCCACGGGATGGATGGCAAGGTTGGCTAGGATGGGGGCCGTGACCGTGGCCAGGGTCGCGGCCAACTGCCGACCTTCCCTCTCGATTTCCACGAAGAGATGTTTCCGTTCATGGATCGAGTCGTTTACCCCAAACAGGACAAACACCAACAGCGGCAGCAAGGTGGTGCCGAGGGAAAGTTTCAGGGCGACGGAACGCTTAATGGCTAACGACTTGTCCATGGGTTCATTGCCTCCGTACCGAACCTCATAGGTGGCGGGTCAATGAGAGGTGGCCAGAGGCACGAAAAAATCCAACGGATCGGGGGCCACCTTGATCAGGTTGAACCGAAGCAGAAACGCTGACACTTGGCGGGCCGCGTCCACACCTGTCCCCGGTGTTCCAGACACGCCCAGCACTTGCCGCAGGTCGACCTGAGTATCGCCGATTTCCATACCTTTGGAAATGATGCTCATGAGGTTGACATCACTATTCTGGTAGCGAGCGATGGCGGCGTAGGCCACGTCGGAATTTTTCTTGGCAACATCCAGTGCTCGGTTCCAACCCCGGATTATGGCCTGGATCTGCGGGTTCCGTTTCTGGAGGGTTGTCGGCAGGAAGACGACACCGTCTATGATCAGATCCGGGAACTCCGCGCTGGTATAAATGAGGAATTTCCAGGGCACTCGACTAGGAATTTCCATGACTCTCGACTAACTTCCGAATTGGGCAGGGTTTCTTGCGAATTTCATCGCCGCCTGGGTAACCTGTTCCTTCTTCATGCACTACCATGCTGCCCGGCGCATTCTTCCTGAACAGCTTACTGGTAAAGGGGGGGCAACCGCTCCTCACCCTTCCGCTACTTCCACCAGGTCCAAACGAATATCCGCTGCCAGTTTGGGCAGGAGGGTTTTCCTGATCTTTGCAACTAAGAAATCGGCTTCAGAAGGGATTCCCAGCTTTTTGGGGTAAATTTCGGTGGGTTGGCAAGTTGACTGGCTCACCAGATTGGACGATGACGAACAATCCCTCATTCATGGCATAACGATCCACATTTTCATCCATGACGATACCTGCTACCGCTCCCAAAACCGTGCATTCCGCATAGCGGGGAAAAAATTCTTTGAACTCGGCCAAACGGGCCAGATGCTCCCGTACAAGGCGGGCCGTTTCCTGCATCTCACGCTCACGCAGGGCTTTTCCCTCTCTCAACACACGTTCGTTTTCTTCAAACCGTTGTTTAATCACGGCTTGAGATCTCTTGATCGTGCGATTGGTTTCCCGGAAGAATTTCCAAATATCATGGAGGGTTACGGTATTGGCTATGGGGGATACTCCAGAAAAAAAGGAGGTTTCACACCTTCCAATACAGCCACTTACGCTGGAGTTATCCATTTTTGTTTACAAATCTTGGTGCCGGAATTTCTAAGACACCCGCCAAAGCTCTGAATTTG
The DNA here is from genome assembly GCA_015233935.1 of Magnetococcales bacterium. Classification (GTDB taxonomy): domain Bacteria; phylum Pseudomonadota; class Magnetococcia; order Magnetococcales; family JADFXB01; genus JADFXB01. The sequence goes on from JADFXB010000107.1 coordinate 4,373, forward strand.
GTGGGGCGTCTTAAAAATTCTCCATTTCACTCACCAAACATACCTTCCAATTGTTCCTGCTCCGACGGGGGCATGGCCGAAGGGATGCCGAGGATAATGTTCTGGACGTTGGAGAAGGGCTTGCCAATGTGCAAACCGGTGCTGTCGATGGTGAACTCCCGAATGCCCTTCTCATGCTGGGAACCACGCATCTTGATGACCGCCACGCCACGCCGAAAAATGCCGTTGATCTCCACATAACGCAGCAGCAAAATGGCGTCGGTGATGGTGGAAGTGTGGGCCTCGGTGATGGAATCGCCCCCGGAAAGCTTGGGGGTGGTGCTGGTGAACAGAGAACAAACCTCCTCCTGCTTGGCGTAGGAGGTGAGACCAATCACAAACTCCCGGAAAAAACGCACCGGTCCCACCCGTTCCATGGCCTCAGGATACTGGCAGACCACCCCCCGACATTTGGTCCAACGCCTGAAACATTTTTTGGATCATAAGTGCCGGTAGTAGGGTGACTAAATTATCATCGCCTCATGCCAGCACTTCCATCAACACATTTGTAGGGAATACCCATTTTGCCGAAAGGCAGGAACGCTGGTTCCCCAACCTTGTGAACCATCCCTGGACTCTTTTTCTCATCAACACTGGCAGTAAAGCGCGTAGGCGGTTAAGATAACAAGGTGGTAAAATCGGGGTAAAATCGGGAAACATGGACGATGAACGATTCCAAGGATGAAAAACAGGAGATCAACCTCCTGATGGTGGGAGATGTGGTGGGACGCGCCGGTCGTCATGCCCTGCGCCATTGGCTGCCCATCTTGCGCCGGGAATTCTCCCTGGACTTGATCGTTGTTAATGGCGAAAATGCCGCTGGTGGCATCGGTATCTCCAACTCGGTGATGCGGGAAATTTTCGCCGCCGGGGCCGATGTGATCACCTCCGGTAACCATATCTGGAAATTCAAGGAGATCTTCCCCTCCCTGCAAGAAAACCCCCGACTCCTGCGCCCCCACAACTATCCCGAAGGCGCGCCAGGGTCTGGGTTGATCGTGGTGGGGGTGGCTGGCGGTTTGCGTATTGCCGTCCTCAATCTCCTGGGCCGCGTCTTCATGGGAATGGTGGATTGCCCCTTCCGGGTAGCCGATCATGCCCTTTCCACCCTCCCATTGAAACAGGAGGTGGATGCCATCCTGGTGGACTTCCACGCCGAAGCCACCTCGGAAAAAATGGCCATGGCCCACTATCTGGACGGTCGGGTGTCTGCGGTCCTGGGAACCCATACCCATGTTCCCACCAGCGATCATCGTATCCTGGCCAAAGGAACCGCCGCCATGACCGATATCGGCATGACTGGACCTTATGACTCCATCATCGGTATGCAAACCGCTGGAGTCCTGCAAGGCATATTAAGCGGCCTTCCCACCCGGTTTGAACCGGCAGAAGGCGATGTCACCCTGTGCGGTGCCATCCTCCAGGTGGATCGGAACAACGGTCTGTGCCGATCCATAACCCCCCTGCGCCGGGGCGGGTTACTTTCCGCAACCCCATGATTTGGAACGAGACCATGAAGAAGGGCAAGCAACTCTACGAAGGCAAGGCCAAGGTTCTTTTCGCCACCAGTAATCCCAAACAGGTGATCCAATATTTCAAGGATGACGCTACCGCCTTCAACGGCGAAAAAAAAGGGACCATCTCCGATAAAGGGGTGGTCAACAACATGGTCTCCTCCAAACTGATGAATATTCTGGGGGCCGTGGGTATCCCCACCCATTTCATCCAACAATTGAGCGAACGGGAACAACTGGTCCACAAAGTGGAAATCATCCCCCTGGAAGTGGTAGTCCGCAACCGGGTGGCTGGCTCACTGGCCAAACGTCTGGGTCGCCCGGAAGGGGAAAAGCTGGATCGTCCCCTGTTGGAGTACTATTACAAGTCCGACGCCCTGGGGGATCCCCTCATCACCGAAGACCACGCCCTCCTCTTCAACTGGGCCACCATGGACGACCTGGACTGGATTGCCGAACACACCTTGCGCATCAACGATGTGCTCCTGGGCTATTTCGCCAGCCTCAACATCAGCCTGATTGACTATAAACTGGAGTTCGGTCGTCCCGTCAAAGAACCAGATACCCTGGTCCTGGCCGACGAAATTTCCCCCGATACCTGCCGTCTGTGGGATATGACCACCGGCCAAAAGCTGGACAAAGACCGCTTCCGCCAGGATTTGGGGGGTGTGGAAGAAGCCTATCATGAAGTGGCCCGGCGTATGGGCCTGGAGTAATCGATCATGTCCTCTGACCACCGTGTGGGTATCCTGATTGGCGAAGCCGCCCTCTCCACCTTCCGTTTGGACAAATTGCGTGAGCGTTTGCAAGCGGTTATGGTGGTGGAAGATTTACAGGCGCGGTTTGTCTATTTTGTCCAGGCCAGCAAGCCTTTGACCAAACAGGATAGCCACCTGTTGGGCACCTTGCTGGAGGGAGCCGTGGTCCACCCCGGTGCGACCCACACCGGTGCTTCCCTCATGGTTACCCCCCGTGTGGGCATGATCTCCCCCTGGTCCAGCAAAGCCACCGACATCGCTCGCCATTGCGGTTTGCGCCATGTGGTGCGTCTGGAGCGGGGTATTCAGTATCAACTGGGAGGGAGTGGTGCGGCAGACCCAGCCTGGTCTGCCGCCTTCCCCCTGTTGGCCGATCCCATGACCCAGACCGTGCATGTTGGCACCCTGGCGGACGCTGCCGCCCGCCTGTTTCAACATGCTCCCGTCGCCCGTCCTCTCCAGAGGGTTGCCGCCACCACGGAGGCTTTGGCCCAGGTCAATGGTGCGTGGGGATTGGCGTTGGCGGAAGATGAAATGCGCTACCTGGTCCAGTTTTACCAGGCGGCAGGCCGGGATGCCACCGATGTGGAATTAATGATGTTTGCCCAGGCCAACTCGGAACATTGCCGCCACAAAATATTCAACGCCAGTTGGACCATCGATGGCACAGCGCAACCCCACAGCCTGTTTGCCATGATCCGCAACACCCACGCCAAATCTCCCAAAGGCACCCTGGTAGCCTACAAGGACAATGCCGCTGTCATGACCGGTGGGGCAGGACAATGGTTCCAACCCCGGCAAGATGGCCTTTATGAATTTGTCCGTCAGCCAGTACACATTTTGATGAAGGTGGAGACCCACAACCACCCCACGGCCATCTCCCCCTTTCCAGGGGCAGCCACCGGGGCTGGGGGTGAAATTCGGGATGAAGGGGCTACCGGGCGCGGGGGTTATCCCAAGGCGGGCTTGGTGGGCTTCTCTGTCTCCAATCTGCGTCTGCCTGGTGGGGAACAACCGTGGGAAAAGGTGTACGGCAAGCCTGGACGCATCGCCTCAGCCCTGCAAATCATGCTGGAAGGTCCCATTGGTGCCGCTGCCTTTAACAATGAATTCGGGCGTCCCAACTTAACCGGCTACTTCCGCACCTTTGAACAGGAAGTGGCAGGAGAGGTGCGTGGTTATCACAAACCCATCATGATCGCCGGTGGACTGGGCAATATCACTGCCAGCAACCTGTTCAAAAAACCCCTCTCCCAGGGGGATTTGGTCATTCAGTTGGGTGGACCGGCCATGCTCATTGGTTTGGGTGGCGGGGCTGCCAGCTCCCAAGCCTCCGGGGCCTCCCACGAAGAGTTGGACTTCGCCTCGGTGCAACGGGAAAATGCCGAAATGGAACGCCGTTGCCAGGAGGTGCTCAACCGCTGCTGGCAAATGGGGCAGGATAATCCCATTCTCTCCTTGCACGATGTGGGGGCGGGTGGTCTTTCCAACGCCATCCCCGAATTGTTGCACGACGGTGGCGTTGGGGGTGAGCTGGAATTGCGCCTGGTGCCCAACGACGATCCCGCCATGTCCCCCATGGAAATTTGGTGCAACGAATCCCAAGAACGCTACGTACTGGCCATCGCACCTGCCAGTCAGGCACTGTTCGAAAAAATGTGTCGCCAGGAACGGTGTCCCTTTGCCATCCTGGGGGTTGCCACCCGTGAGCCACGCTTGCTGGTCAAGGATCGGCAACACGACAACACACCCATTGACATGCCCATGGATATCCTGTTGGGCAAGCCGCCCCGCATGGAACGGCAGGTGACCTCTCGCACCCTGCAACTGCCTCCCCTCAATACCGAACACATTTCGTTGCAAGAGGCGGCAGAACGGGTTCTCTCCATGCCTGCGGTGGCTGATAAAACTTTCTTGATCACCATCGGTGACCGGACGGTTACTGGTCTGGTTTGTCGGGATCAAATGGTGGGGCCTTGGCAGGTGCCAGTGGCGGATGTGGCGGTTACCTGTCGGGGCTATGCCACTTTTCAGGGCGAGGCCATGGCCATGGGAGAACGTACCCCGGTAGCCCTGCTCAACGGTCCCGCCGCTGCCCGTCTGGCCGTTGCCGAAGCCGTCACCAACATGGCCGCTGCCCATGTGGGGGATATCTCCCATATTAAACTCTCAGCCAACTGGATGTCTCCTGCTGGTCATGGGGGCGAAGATGCCAATCTTTACGCCAGTGTCGCCGCCGTCGGTCTGGAATTGTGTCCCCAATTGGGGATTGCCATCCCGGTGGGTAAAGACTCCCTCTCCATGAAAACCGTCTGGCAGGAGCAGGGGGTGAACAAGGCGGTGGTTGCTCCCTTGTCGTTGATCATCTCCGCCTTTGCCCCGGTCAAGGATGTGCGCCGCTCCCTCACCCCGCAACTGCGCACCGATTGCGGAGAGACCGATTTGATTCTGGTGGACTTGGGCAATGGTCGCAACCGGTTGGGTGGCTCGGTGCTGGCACAAGCCTGGAATCAGGTGGGCCAGGAGCCTGCCGATCTGGATCATCCCCAGCAGTTGCGTCACTTTTTCCAGACCATTCAGGAATTAAACCGGCAAGACAAAATTCTCGCCTATCACGACCGTAGCGATGGTGGTCTCTTTGTCACCCTGTGCGAAATGGCCTTTGCCGGTCATACCGGTTTGTGGGTGGAGTTGAACGGTTTGGGAGATGACCTGTTGGCGGTTCTTTTCAACGAAGAGCCGGGAGGGGTCTTGCAGGTTCGTCGTACCGATACCCCGGCTGTTCTGCAAAGTCTGCAAGGGGCCGGTCATGTGCAGGTGGTGGGCACCTTGTCTGCCGGGGATCAACTGGTCTTCACCCTGGATGGCAACACCGTATTGGCCGAATCACGGGTTTATTTCCAAAGGGTGTGGGCGGAAACCTCCTGGCGCATGCGTGCCTTGCGGGATAATCCCACCTGTGCCCACCAGGAATATGATGCCCTCCTGGACAACTATGATCCCGGTCTCAACGCCCGTCTTACCTTCAATCCCAAGCGTAAGCCCGCCATGCCTGCCGTGGTCACCCGCAAACCACGGGTGGCCATATTGCGTGAGCAAGGGGTCAACGGTCATGTGGAAATGGCGGCTGCCTTTCACACTGCCGGATTTGATGCGGTGGATGTGACCATGGAAAGCCTGGTACAAGGGGCGAATACCCTGGAGACGTGTCTGGGATTGGCTGCCTGTGGGGGATTTTCTTTTGGTGACGTGCTGGGTGCGGGACGGGGTTGGGCCTCTTCCATTCTGCACCATCCCCGATTGAGGGATAGCTTTACCGCCTTTTTCCATCGCCAGGATACGTTCTCTCTGGGGGTGTGCAACGGTTGCCAAATGTTGAGCAATCTGGCCCAATTGATCCCTGGAGCCGATTGGTGGCCACGTTTTCGGCGCAATCGTAGCGAACAGTTCGAGGCGCGCCTTTCTCTGGTGGAAATTCTTCCTTCTCCCTCTATCCTGTTGAATGGTATGGAAGGCTCCGTATTGCCCATTGCGGTGGCTCATGGAGAGGGACGGGCTGTTTTTGGTGATTCCCATACCCCAGAGGCGGTCTTGCAAGATGGACTGGTCTCCCTGCGTTATGTGGATAACCGTCATAAACCAGCGGTTCGCTACCCGGCCAATCCCAACGGTTCCGCATTGGGAATTACCGGTCTGACCACCACCGATGGGCGAGTCACCATCATGATGCCCCATCCCGAACGTTTGTTCCGTAGTGTGCAATACAGTTGGAAACCTGAAGAGTGGTCTGGTCACGGCCCCTGGCTGCGGCTTTTCCAGAATGCCAGAAAATGGGTGGCATGACTCCCCTGTTCCTTTACTAAAGGCAACCACCATGCAGGACAAAGACCATATTCAACCAATGGAGGAAGAGGAACAGGAAGTTCTGGCAGAAGAGATGATGCTGGAAGAGATGGATATGCTCCCCGGCGGCAACGACTATTCCAAGGATGAATTTTTCCAGCAGGTGCGCAAAAAGGTCATTTTGGATTTGGCTGCCCTGCGCCGCAAAACCATTCTCACTCCCGAAGAGGGACGCAGTACCATGGCGGAGGAGTACCGGATTATCAAACGTCCGTTGTTGCTCAATGCCCGTGGTCTTGGTCCCAAACCGGTGCCCAATGCCAACACCATCATGGTGACCAGTGCCCTACCCCAGGAGGGTAAAACTTTTACTGCCATCAATCTGGCCATGAGTCTTTCCACCGAAGTGGATCACAATGTCATTCTGGTGGATGGGGACGTGGCCAAACCTTCGGTCTCCCGCATTCTGGGCTTTCGTGCTCGTCATGGTCTCATCGATTTTCTTTTGGGTAATCAGAGCCGTTTGCAGGATGTCATCTTGCGCACCAACATTCCCAAATTGATGCTGTTGCCCTCCGGTCGTCGTCATCAGCACTCCACAGAGCTGTTGGCCAGCGAAAGCATGCGCATGCTGGTGCATGATCTGGCCCACGATAATCCAGACCGACTGGTGGTCTTCGACTCTCCCCCACTGCTCATGACCACCGAAGCACGAGAACTGGCCCGTAACATGGGACAAATCGTCATGGTGGTGGAGTCGGAGCGTACCCCCCATGCCGCCGTGAAAGAGGCCCTCTCTCAGTTTGAAAATTTGGAAATCGTCGGGTTGGTCCTCAACAAGGTACGTCATCGGGGACGGGGCAGTTATTATTCCTCTTATGGCTACTCCCGTTATGGCAGATATTCCAGCTATGGTTATGGTTCCGACAAGGGCTATGGCTATGGTTACGGGGAAAAGTATGGCTCCGGTTATGGCTACGGTGCCCAGGAATCCCCGGAAGAGAGCGGTGAAGGCGGTAGCTATGGCGGTAAATATGGCTATGGCAGCAAATATGGCTATGGCAGCGGAGGAAGGCGGAAAAAACCCTTCTGGAAGCGACTGTTGGGATTGTGATGAAGCCGCAGCATGAGCCAACTTTGCTCCGCAACGCCTTTACCGTGGACGTGGAGGAGTATTTCCAGGTCTATGCCCTGTCCAGTCGGATCCAGAAAGAGCAATGGCCCTCCCTGGCCAGTCGTTTGCAACCCGTGATCGAACAATTGTTGGAACTCCTCTCCTCTCGTCAGATGGTGGCCACCTTTTTT
>JADFXB010000108.1 GCA_015233935.1 Magnetococcales bacterium
TGCTGATTCTGCTGGGCAAGGGGTGTATGCAAAAATCTATGACAGCGATGGTGCAGTTCAGAAAGAGAGTTTTTTGGTCAATACCACACTTGCAGGCAACCAAAGATATGCCTCAGTTTCCTCCCTTCCTTATGGAGGATTTGTCATTACTTGGGCCTCCCAGGCGGGGTCAAGTCCGTCAGATTATAACATTTGTGGCCAGCGTTTCACCGCCAGTGGGGCCGAAGATGGGGGAGAATTCGTCGTCAATGCCACCACCAGTTCCGTTCAAGACCGTCCGGTAGTGGCCAGCCATGGCACCGGCTTCTTGGTGTTATGGCAATCCCTGGATCAAGATGGGGATAACTACGGCATCTTTGGCCAACGCTATGGACTGAATGATCCTCCAGTCCTGGATAATTCAGCCATCTTTTATCCAGGCTCAGGCATTCAGGGCCTTCCGGTGGAATTTTCCATTGACCGTTTATTGGGCAATTCGGTCACCGACGAAGATCAAGGCGCAGTGGAGGGTATCGCCATCACCGGCTTGGACTCCAGCAATGGTACCTGGTACTACAGCTTGGATGGGGGAGCCAACTGGCAAGCCATCGATGGAGCCTCCAACACCTCTGCTTTGTTGCTGGCCGCCGGTGGTGGAAGCAAGTTACGATTTGTGGCCGATGAATTCAGCTTTGTGGGAACGGCAGAGTTCAACTTCAAAGCATGGGACCAAAATTTCGGTGCCAACGGTCAGCGGGTTAATCTGAACAGCGATGATGCCCGCATTTCTACCAGCGTTGCCATCGGTCTGGCGCGTGTAAGGGTGGAACCCTTGCCACCCCCCATACAAACCTCGGATAGAGAACAGGTAGGGGTGGGGGATAGGGAAGATTCCAACCAAACATCCACCAGTCTGGCTCAGTTTATTCAATCCCTGGTGCAGGCAGGACAGGTTCAGGTTTCCACCTTAAGCCAGGAACAATTGATGCGAATGTATCAAGAGTTTCTGGCCAGAAACGGCCTCAATGCAGAAGGAATAATTGTCTCTACAGATGGGGAAGGGGCGACCAAAACTGCCGATGGAGCCAATCAAGAAGCAGCATTGGGACAGGCATTGGCAGCAGGGACTCGCGGTGAAGGGGGGCATGTCGGGGATGCCCAGGGTGGCAAAAGAGGGGATATGGCAGCTTTGGGGGCCACCCTTTCCAAACAATTGGAAGGGCAAACCCACCGAACCGAGGCGGAACGTCAGGAATTGGCAAAGGTTCTTCATGAAATTCAAGGTCTACTCAACTGCAATTAGTCGGCTGGCAGGCTGTTTGTTGCTGGTCTGGTCAAGTGGCGGGATGGCGGCTCCAGAGGTGAAAAAGACCCCACCTCCCAATCTGGACTTGTCCATTCCTGGTCGTGATGCCCCCCAGGGGCGTGCCCTGGTGGTCTCCCGGTTGGAAACCACCCTGGCCAGCCAGATTCCAGCGGTTATCCAAAGCATTACCGTGGATCACGGCAATCGCTTTGAGGCAGGGCAGGTGCTGGTAATCCTGGATTGTCAGGTGTTGCAGGCAGAACTGACCAAGGCCAAAATGGAGTTGGAAGCCGAAGAGCAGACCGATCAGGCCAACCGTAAGTTGCGGGAGTATAAATCCATCAGTGAATTGGAGGTGGCGGTTTCTGCCTCCAAGGTCAAACGTGCCAAAGCCCAGGTCAATCTGGCAGCCGCCAAGGCAGCCATGTGCCAGATCAAGGCCCCCTTTGCCGGACGGGTGGTCAAGCGCAAGGTCAATCCTTATCAATTTGTAGGGGAAGGCACTCCGCTGTTGGAAGTATTGGATGATGTCAATCTGCGCATCCAACTGGTGGCCTCCTCCTCCTGGATAAGCTGGTTGAAGCCGGGATTGGAATTTGCGGTGACCATCGATGAGACGGGAAAAAAATATCCCGCCGTGGTTGAAACCTTGGGATCCCGTATCGATCCTGCCAGTCAGACTTTTGAAGTTTGGGCGGTCTTACCAGGACAACACCCTGAATTATTGTCTGGCATGAGTGGGACGGTGCAATTTAATCGTCCTTAGTCCGGCTGAATCAACTGATTCATGGCCTTTTCCACTGCTTTAGCTTCTTGCTCAATGGTTTGCATCAAGTGGTGGCCATCCGCCAGGGGTGTATCCCCTTTGCAGCGGGTTTCCAGTTCGTGGCAGAGGTCAGCCAGGTGGTTGGCACCAAACTGGCGACTACTGCCTTTCAAAGCGTGGGCTGCCTGTCCAAGTTTGGTTTTGTCCTCTTCCTGCAAGGCATGGGCAATGGCTTGTACACGACTGGGAATTTTTTCCAGATAGACGCCCAGGACCAGGGCAAAATCCTCTCCCAACTCCTTCTGTAGACTTTGAATGGATTTGACATCCAATGGGGTAGTCATAATTAATCCTGTGGAATGGTTGCTCTTGTCGATTGAAGGGTCAAGTAAAGATTTTCCAAATTTTTTGTAAAAGTTGCAGCATCCATGAGGGGAGATTGACTCATGCGCTGACGCAACTCCCGACGCAGGGTAAGCAGGATTTCCGGCTCTTCTGCCAATTGCACCGCCTTGTGGATGTACTCCTCCCGCGTTGTGGCAACCCATTGTTCCAGTCCCAATTGATGAAGAATGGAAGCCCCCATGCGGCTGGCATGCCGCTTGCCTGCCAGGGTAATCAGGGGAACCCCCATCCACAGGGCATGGCAAGTGACGGTATGGCCATTCCAGGGAAAGGTGTCCAGGATCACGTCCACTTGGCTATGATAGCGCAAATAATCGGCAAAGGGCATCTTATCCTGATAGAGAATGCGGGCAGGATCCACTTGGTATTGGTAAAAAATAGTATTTAGACGCTGGCGAATGGCGGGAGAAAAAAGGGTATTGGCCATCAGGGAGAGGCGGGCCGTGGGCAATTGTTGCAGAATGACCGCCCAAGTGGCCACCACTTGTGGGGTGACCTTGGCCAGATTGTTGAAGGAGGCAAAGGTGGGGTAACCTTTTTCCAAGGCTGGGGGTGGCGAGGGTTTGGGGGCCTGCTCTGGAGGTTGGTAGCAGAAAAAGGCATGGGGCAGGCGGACCAGGGATTCGGAATGGGCCTTTTCACCTTCTATCAGGGGATCGGCCACCGGGTCGGTAATGCGATAATCCATGGCAGACAGACCGGTGGTGTTGGGATAACCCAGCCAGGTTGCCTGAATGGGGGCAGGGCGATGGAGAAAGACGCCCAACCGGTTATCTGCCGAGTGACCTGCCAGATCCACCAGAATGTCGATACCATCCTGTCGAATTTGTTCTGCCACCTGAAAATCATTCAGGGTGTGGATCTCCAGCCATTGGTGGGTCATTCCCCGCAGGAGTGCGGAGATTTTATCCGGGTGGGTGAGGTGGGCATAAAGATGAACGGCAAACTGCTCCCGGTTGTGATGGCGTAAAACAGGCAGAAAAAATTGGCTTACCGAATGGTTGCGAAAATCGGGAGAAATGTAGCCGATGCGCATGGGCTGATGGTGAGTGAAAGAGGGTGGGGGATAGGGGTTGTTAACTGTGGCGTGGTTTTGCCAATCCCGATGCTGCTCCAACAAAAAATGGGCATCCTCTTCCACATAGTTTAACAGATTGAGACGAAATGATTGAAAGACCAGGTCATCCTGGCGAGAGAGCATCTCTTCCACAGCGTGCAGGGCCTGTTCCACCAGTCCCGCACGGCTGAGGGCTTTGGCACGACCGGCCAGGCAGGCGAGGGGATCGGGGGCGTTGGGCAGTAAGTGGGCAAAATGGTCTGCTGCCAGAATGTCATTACGCAACCGCAAGTGTAACTGTGCCAGATAAAAGGCCAACTGTTGGGGAATGGTGTGGCGGGAACCGGTGGGGGGTTCAGTACGGTTGAGGAGTTGTTGGTAGGGTTCGTCTATGGATTTGTTTTGCTCCAGACGGGCGTACACCAGGAACAACAGCCATTCCAACTGGTTGGGTTGCAGGGCAAGTGCATTTTGGAAACAATTTTCCGCATCCTGCCAGCGGGTGAGATCCAGAAAGACATGACCCAGATTGCCCAGGGATTCGGGTTGTCTGGGATTGAGTTCGATGGCTTGTTGCAAAATGGTCAGGGCTTCCAAGGATTGGCCAGCCTGGCGCAGGGTAATGCCTAAATTATTGATGGCTTCTGGATAGTGGGGATTGAGTTGAAGGGCTTGGCGAAAGCTGGTGATGGCGGCTGGTAAATTATTTTGTCGTTTATGATAAAGACCTTGCAGGTTATGGTTGAGGGGATCGCGGGGTTGCAGGAGCAGGGCGGATTGAATCATTTTGGCTCCTTCCTGCCAGTTGTCCAGTTGCAGAAGAATTCTGGCCAGTCCGGTATAGGCGGCGGCCATGGCGGGGTCCATGACCATGGCCTGGCGATAGGCGTTGGCGGCCTGTTGATTTTCTCCCAGGGCGGCATGCACCTTGGCCAAGTTGAAGTAGAAAAGGGGGTTGCCATTCCAGGATCGAATGGCTTGTTGAATCAATTGGCTGGCTTCCTGGTGGTTGCCTTGTTGATGGCGAATCAGTCCCAACAGATGCAGGGCGTCTGGTTGTTGGGCTGTTTGTTGCAGCACTTGTTGGTAGCATTTTTCCGCTTGCGGGAGTTGGCCTTGCTGATGATACTGCATCCCTTGTTGCAATAAACGCTGGTTGGGTAGGGGAGAGGGGCGGGATGGCTGGTGACCAATGGTTGGACGTTTCATGGCGGCTAGCCCCGTTGTATAGTCGATTAAATGGCAATCTTAACCAATACTGTTACTATGGGCAATCCCTGGTATGGAGGGTGATGTGGCTGTGATACCGGTAATCCTGGCTGGTGGAGCTGGCACCCGATTGTGGCCCTTGTCCCGTCAGACTTACGCCAAACCTTTTATTACTTTGGAGTCTGGTCACTCCCTTTTTCAGGCTACGGTACTGCGTCTGGCCCATTTGGCGGGGAAAAAAAATGGTTTGGTGGTCTGTCAGGAGGAACAACGGTTTGTGGCAGCCCAGCAATTGCTGGAAGTGGGTATGGCCCATTGGAAAATTTTATTGGAACCTGTGGGACGTGGTACGGCTCCAGCGGCGGCTTGTGCTGCCATGTGGCTGGCATCACAGGGAAGTGACGAGGATATCTTGCTGGTCTCTCCAGCGGACCACCGTATTGGCCATGAAGATCGGTTCAATCAGTCGGTGAGACGTGCCATTACGGCGGCGTCTCAGGGGAATCTGGCATTGCTGGGGGTGGTTCCCAGCCATGGGGAAAGTGGTTATGGATATATAGAACGCGGTCTGCCTTTGGCGGGAGGGGAAGAGACTTTTCCTGCTTTCCGGGTTGGTCAGTTTATTGAAAAACCGGACCTGGAGCGGGCCAATGCCATGGTCGCCAGTGGTCGCTATTATTGGAACAGCGGCTTGTTTGTTTTTCGGGGGCAGACATTTTTGGGGGAGTTGGCCAGACTGGCTCCGAACATTTGGTCCTCCTGTGAAAAAGCCTGCCGTAAGGTTGTGCATGATTTAACCTTTTTAAGGTTGGAAGCAGAGGCTTATCAGCACTGTCCAAACGATTCCATTGACTGGGCGGTTATGGAAAAAACCGGTTTGGGGGTGGTGGTTCCGCTGGATGCGGCATGGAGCGATGTGGGTTCCTGGTCTTCTCTGTGGCAAGAGGGGAATCGGGATGTTGATGGCAATTTGGCGGTGGGAGATGTTTTATTACAGGATGTTAGCAATAGCTATGTTCATAGTGACAGTGGTTTATTGGCAGTATTGGGATGTGAGGATTTGGTGGTTGTGCAGACAAAGGATGCCACATTGGTCACCCATCGCCAGTACAGTCAGCGGGTGAAGGAGTTGGTAGGGCGTTTGCAGGTAATGGGGAGAGCGGAGGCCAGTCAGCATCGTCGTCACCATCGCCCATGGGGAATGTTTGAGACCATGGATTGTGGGGAGGGTTTTCAGGTTAAGCGTCTTACGGTGCGTCCGGGGGCCAGTTTATCTTTTCAATATCATCGGCATCGTCAGGAGCATTGGGTGGTGGTGCGGGGGATGGCGGAGGTTTGGCGGGAGGAGGAGCGTTTTTTCTTGCGGGCGGGGGAGTCTGCTTTTATTCCGGTTGGGTCTCGTCATCGTTTAGCCAATCCTGGTCCCAACCTGCTGGAAATCATTGAGGTCCAGACTGGTTCTTATCTGGGGGAAGATGATATCGTGCGATTGGAAGACCAGTATGGCAGATGCATGTAAAATGGTGATCGTCACCAAATAGTTAAACAAACGAAACAGCTACCGATCCAGCGTCCTCCTGGAAAATTTATCCAAGGCACTAAAATCCCTGATATAATAACGGATTCCGTTGGCGTCGTTGATCAATAGACCCTTGGGACCCAGGCGGCGGATGTCGCTTTCGTCCCGCAGGGTGAAGGTGGTTTCTCCACGGTCGGTTTCCACCCGCCATTGACTGGGAGATACCGGGGCAGAAACTTCCAGAATGCGATGAATTTCCGGGACAAACTCCCGGTGGGCCAAAGCCTCTTCCAACAAGGTGCGAATGGCATCAGGCAGAGCGGGAACATCGTAAACCCACAATAATTCGGCACCATCCGACCCACAAATGGCCACCCCGTGGTCAGGATCGGAAATGGGAAAGGCGCGCACCGGCTCCACCCCCACATGCTGGCTGCCATCCTCCATGGTGAGGATCAATCGCCCCCAATTGTCACGATGAAGGTCAAAGGTTGGGTTGGACATGATGGGATCCTCAATCATTCTGGCTAACGGTTTCTTGCATGGATGCCCGCTCCTGGGCGTGATACAGGCGGGCATAGGTGCCATCCAGGGCCAACAAATCCTCATGCTTGCCCTCCTCCACGATGGAACCATTTTCCAATACCACCAGCCGGTCGGCCTTGGTCAGGGTGCTCAAACGGTGAGCGATGGCAATGGTGGTGCGTCCTTGGATTAAATTATCCAGGGCTTCCTGAATCTCCCGCTCGGTTTCGGTATCCACCGAAGAGGTGGCCTCATCCAGAATGAGAATTTGGGGATCGATGAGCAGGGCGCGGGCAATGGAAATGCGCTGCCGTTCACCCCCCGACAAGGATTGTCCCCGCTCTCCCACCAGGGAGTCATAGCCTTCCGGCAGTCGTAGGATAAAATCGTGGGCACGGGCAGCACGGGCAGCGGCGACCACCTCGGCACGGCTGGCATCGGGACGGCCATAGGCAATGTTTTCCGCAATGGTGCCGTAGAAGAGGAAGGGTTCCTGCAAGACCAGACCAATGTTGCGCCGGTATTCGGAAACCGGGAAGGAACGAATGTCATGGCCGTCCACCCGGATGGCCCCCTCGCTCACATCGTAAAAACGGCACACCAGATTGACGAGAGTGCTCTTGCCAGAACCGCTGGGACCCACCAGTCCCACCATTTCGCCGGGTTGAATTTCCATGCTGATGTCATGGGTAACCATGCGATTGCCATAACGGAAGCCCACCTTATCAAAGGTGATTTTACCTTTCACCCGCCCAGGTTGAACCGGATTCAATGGTTCCGGCACACTGGGCACCCGGTCCAGAATATCAAACAGGCGTTGGGCACCGGCGGCGGCCCGTTGGGTGATGGAGGCGATGCGGCTCATGGAGTCCAAACGGGTGTAAAAACGACCGATATAGGTGATGAAGGCGGTGAGCACCCCGACGGTGATGGTATCCTTGGCAACCCAGTAGATGCCAAACCCCCAGACAATGAGCAGACCCACCTCGGTACAGAAGGTGACCATGGGAGCGAAGGTGGCCCAGACAAAGTTGGTGCGGTCGTTGACCTCCAGAACATGGTCATTGGCCTTGCCGAAGCGTTCCACCTCCCGGTTTTCCTGGGCAAAGGCTTTCACCACCCGGATACCGGGGATGGTATCTGCCAGCACGGTGGTCATTTCTCCCCATGCCCGCATGCCTTCCTTAAAGCCGCGCCGCAAACGCTCCCGCACCAGATGAAGCAACCAGGCGATGACCGGCAGGGGTATAAAAGCGATGAGGGTCAGCCAGGGGTTGATGGATAGCAGGATGGTCACGGTCATGGCAATCATCAGCACATCGGTTACAAAATCCAATAAATGCAGGGACAGGAAGGTGCAGATTTGATCGGTATCGGTGCCAATGCGGGAGATGAGATCGCCGGTGCGTTTTCCCCCGAAATATTCCAGGGAGAGTTTTTGCAGGTGGGAATAGGCAGCGTTGCGCAGATCGGAACCGATACGTTCACTGACCCAGGCCATGATATAGGTACGTACCCAGGTCATCAACCAAGCCAGCAGGGAGGAACCCAGCAGTCCCAGCAGGAAAAAGGTGACCAGTTTTTCATCCACGGGTTGGCCATTTTGGTGAGGGATAAGTACCTCGTCCATAATGGGCATGGTCAGATAGGGAGGGATGAGTCCGGCAGCGGTGCCGGTAAGGGTCATGGCAAAACCAATAAAAATTGCCATACTGCGGGGTTTGGCGAATTGGATCAGGCGAAACAGTGCCGAGGAGGCGGGGGCTACCGGTTTATCGGCACATTTGGAGCATTCCAGTGCACCTTCTGCCATCTCCGAGCCGCAGGTGGGGCAGGTGAAGGTTTTTTCTTCTACCGGTGGCTGCTCCCGATGATTAAAACGTTCAATAAAATAACGCACGGCAGGGGAATGGCCAATGGTATACCGCCAGAAGGAGATACGGCCTTGGGAATCCATGAGTTCCAATACGCCCGCCCCGGCATGATCCTTGCGTTTTAAGGTCATGTCGCTGGTAAGATTGATAATTTCCCAATCTTTAAAGCCGGGTTTGCGGGAAAAAATGCGCTGTTGAGTCAGAACCAGAACGCCCGAATGGTAGCGAAGGTGGTCATCCAGGTCGGTTTCCAGCCAGGAGAGAGGGGATTCTCCTGGCAGGGCCTTTTCCAGAATCATAGAACGCCAGGGTTCCGGTAGGGAGGCACCTGTGGCGACTTGTTGTTGGGCATTAGACATGAGTGATCCTTGTTGGTCCGATGACTTGCAATTACAATCGGCTCGTTATCTCTTGCTGTGGAGGGTGAGGCGATATTTTCGCTCCTACCCTCTTCACCAGTATACGGCTTCTCGCGCTGATATTCCACGGTAGCAATGTGTCCATTATAGCAAAGATTAGAATATACTGAAATGAATCCACTGGATTGATAAATGATATGACGGATTGTAGAAAAAATTTTACCTGGATGACTTTAAAATGCGTTACTTTTGTGACAAACCATGCTAAATTCTTTCCCCTGGAAAATTTCTACCACTGGTCTGAAACCGTCCTGCCTTTTCCAGCGAGAACAACACTCCATGCCCCTCAGTCACCTATTTTCCATGATCTTGAGACGGCTTTCCCCCGAGGGAAGAGTTGCTGCTTTGATGCTGGTTATTTTCCCTTTCCCGTTTGATGAGGGCGTATGAAACTGCTCAAAGTTCTGGCGTTGCGGGGACCCAATATCTGGGCGAACTTTCCTGTTCTGGAAGCCTATCTGGACCTGGAAGAATTACAGGAATCTCCTTCCAATGAGTTGCCCGGCTTCAACGAAAGGTTGATGTCCTGGCTGCCCTCCATGATCGAACACCGATGCAGCATCGGCGAACGAGGGGGATTTTTTGAGAGATTGCGCCGGGGCACCTATCCTGCCCACATTGTGGAACACATTACCCTGGAGCTGCAAAGTCTGGCTGGAGTTCCCGCCGGATTCGGCAAGGCCAGGGAAACTTCCAATCCCGCTGTCTATCGGGTCATCGTGGAGTTTGAGGAAGAAGAGTTTGCCAAAGCGGCCCTGAATACCGCCATTGAACTCTATCTTGCCGCCGTCCACGACAAGCCCTTTGATGTGGCTGGCGAGATCGCCAAATTGACCCATTTGGCCCACGACGTGCGCTTAGGCCCCAGTACCCGGGCCATTGTCAATGCCGCCATTGCCCGCAAAATTCCCACCATGCGCCTCAACGACGGCAGCTTGGTGCAATTGGGCTACGGGGCACGCAATCGTAAAATTCTTACCGCAGAAACCGATGCCACCAGCTCCATCGCTGGCGAAATCGCCCAGGATAAACAACTGACCCGCCGTTTGCTGAAGGCCGTGGGTGTTCCCACCCCCGACGGTCGTGCCGTTGATGGCGAAGAAGATGCCTGGGATGCCGCACGGGAAATCGGCGGACCCGTGGTGGTCAAACCCCAGTTTGGCAACCAGGGAAAAGGGGTGGCTGTCAACCTTACCACCAAAGAACAGGTGGTGGCGGCCTACCAGAACGCCCTTGAATACGAATCCACCGTGGTGGTGGAACGCTATGTGGAAGGGTATGACTGGCGGTTGCTGGTGGTCAATGAAAAGCTGGTGGCCGCCTCTCGTCGGGAACCCCCCAAAGTGACAGGCGACGGCATTCACACCATCGCCCAACTGGTGGAGGAGATCAATAAAGACCCCCGCCGCAGTGATGGTCATTCCACCAGCCTTACCTTTATCTCCCTGGATGCCATCGCCCTGTCTGTCCTGTCGGAACAAGGTTACCAACCCGATTCCATTCCCCCGGCAGGCAAAGAGGTTTTGATCCGCCGCAACGCCAACTTGAGCACCGGTGGAACCGCCGAAGATGTCACCGGACGCGTCCATCCCCAAGTGGCTGCCCGTATGGTGGATGCCGCCCGTGCCATCGGCCTGGATATCGCAGGTGTGGATGTGGTGGCCAAAGATATCGCCGTCCCCCTGGAAGAGCAGGGCGGGGCCGTGGTGGAAGTCAACGCCCGTCCCGGTCTGCGCATGCACCTGGAACCCTCCGCCGGAACCGCCCAACCCGTGGGTGAAGCCATCATCAATATGCTGTTTCCCGATGGAGAAGATGGTCGCATCCCAGTGGTGAGCGTCTCTGGTGTTAACGGTAAGACCACCACCACCCGACTCATCGCCCATATCCTGTCTGGAACCGGCGTGCGGGTGGGGATGACCTGTACCGATGGCATCTACGTGGATCAACGTCGCATCGACCAAGGGGATTGCAGCGGTCCCAAGAGTGCCAAAAGCCTGCTGCTCAATCCCATGGTGGAAGCCGCCGTTTTTGAAACTGCCCGTGGCGGCATCTTGCGGGAAGGCATGGGATATGACCATTGCTGTGTGGCCGTGGTCACCAATATTGGCGAAGGCGACCATCTGGGCTTGGGCGAAGTCACCACCCTGGAAGATTTGGCCAAGGTCAAACGTTGTGTGGTGGATGTGGTGTTGCCCAGCGGCTACGCTGTCCTGAATGCCGCCGATCCCTATGTGGCAGAAATGGCTCCCTATTCCAAAGGCAAAGTGATCTTCTTCGCCATTGACGGTCAACTGCCGGTGATGGTCAAACATCGGCAGGAAAACGGACGGGTGGTCTTTGTCCAGAATAACCAAATCATGATGTCCGACGGTCCTGGCAAAGAGTTCGCCCTGGTGCCCTTAAGCCGGGTGCCTTTGACCCACCACGGACGTATTCGTTTTCATGTAGAAAATGTGCTGGCTGCCACAGCCGCTGCCTGGGGATTGGGTATCGAAGGGGATGTTATCCGCACCCGCCTGGAATCCTTCTTCTCCGATATGGATGCCGCTCCCGGTCGCTTCAATATTCTGGAAATCAAAGGGGCCACCGTGGTGGTAGACTATGGCCATAATGTCTCTGCCTTGCAGGCGGTGATCGATGCCATCCGTCCCTTCCCCCATGAAAAACGCCTGGCCGTCTATTCTGCAGCAGGGGATCGGCGGGACAGCGATATGGTCCAG
>JADFXB010000109.1 GCA_015233935.1 Magnetococcales bacterium
GCCCCGGTCTGGAATCCCGCCTGGCCGACTCCCTGGAAACCGCCCTGCGCCTGGCCAGCGGGCAAATTCGGGTGATGATTCCCAATGGGGGAGAATGGCTGTTTTCCGAAACATTGGCCTGCCCGGAGTGCAATGTCTCCTACCCGGAGATGGAACCCCGCCTTTTTTCTTTCAACAATCCGTTTGGGGCCTGCAACCATTGCGATGGTCTGGGGGTGAAGGATTATTTCGATGCCCAGTTGATCGTCCCCGATCCCAATAAATCCATTCGGGATGGCGTCATCGCCCCCTGGTCCAAACCCACGGCACGTCTGGCCCAGGAATCCCTTTATACCCTGGCAGAACACTATCGGTTTGATATCCACCTGCCCTGGCAAGAGCTGTCGGAAGAGATACGGGGCATCATCTTGAATGGTTCGGGGGAGGAGAAAATTCGCTTCACCTACCAGGGACCACGGGGCAAATTTACCACCTATCGCACTTGGGAGGGGGTGATCCCCAACCTGGAACGACGGTTTCTGGAAACCGATTCGGAGGATGTGCGGGAGGAGTTGACCCAATATCGCTCCTCTTCCCCCTGTCCCGCCTGCAACGGTTTGCGTTTGCGTACCGAGGCTTTGCATGTGCGCATTGGTGGCATCAACATTGCTCAATTGACCCATTTATCCCTGGAACAATGCCAGAATTTTTTCATCACCACCCAACTGTCCAGCAAAGAATCTACCATTGCGGAACGGATTCTCAAGGAGGTGGTGGACCGCCTCAACTTTTTGATTGCGGTGGGGTTGGACTATCTTACCCTGGACCGTCCCGCCGGAACCCTCTCCGGTGGAGAGAGTCAGCGCATACGTCTGGCCAATCAGATTGGCTCTGGTCTGGTGGGTGTTTTATATATTTTGGATGAACCCAGTATCGGTCTGCATCAACGGGATAATGAACGCTTGCTGGAAACCCTGGTGAAATTGCGGGATTTGGGCAACACGGTGGTGGTGGTGGAACATGATGAAGACGCCATCCGCACCGCCGATTATGTGGTGGATATGGGGCCGGGACCGGGAGAACATGGGGGACAGGTGGTGGCTGCCGGAACTCCCCAGGAAATCATGGCCATGGAAGGATCGTTGACGGGGGATTATCTGTCGGGCCGCAAAAGCATTCCCCTCCCTGACAAACGGCGCAAGCCGGACAGTAAAAAGAAATTAATCCTGCATGGGGTGACCACCCACAATTTAAATCAGGTGGATGTGGAAATTCCTTTGGGGTTGCTGGTTTGTGTCACCGGGGTATCGGGATCGGGCAAATCCAGTTTGATTCTGGATACCCTGTTTCCCGCCCTGGCCGTGCGTCTCAACCGGGAGCGGGCCAATGCGGGTCCCTATAAGCAGATGGTGGGGGCAGAGTTGTTGGACAAGGTGATCGATATCGATCAATCCCCCATAGGCCGCACCCCCCGTTCCAATCCCGCCACCTATACCGCCGTCTTCACCCCCATTCGGGAGTTGTTTGCCGGTGTCCCGGAGGCCAAAGCCAGGGGTTACACCCCCAGCCGCTTCAGTTTCAATCTGAAAGGTGGGCGTTGCGAGGCTTGTGCCGGGGAGGGGATGATCAAGATTGAAATGCATTTTCTGCCCGATGTCTTTGTACAATGCGATGTGTGTAAAGGGGCACGCTATAATCGGGAAACTTTGGAAATTCTCTACAAGGGAATGCACATTGCCGCTGTTTTGAGCATGACCGTGGACGAGGCGGTGCTCTTTTTCCAGAACATTCCGCCCATACAGGAAAAATTGCATACCTTGATCGATGTGGGATTGGGTTATCTGCGCTTGGGCCAGGCGGCCAACACTCTGTCCGGGGGAGAAGCCCAGCGGGTGAAAATTTCCCGTGAATTGAGCAAACGGGCCACCGGTCGCACCCTCTATATTTTGGATGAACCCACCACCGGTCTGCATTTTGAGGACATTCGCAAGCTGTTGGGGGTGTTGCAACGGTTGGTGGAAGGGGGCAACACGGTGGTGGTGATCGAACACAATCTGGATGTGATCAAAACCGCCGACTGGCTGATCGATCTGGGACCGGAAGGGGGAAGTCGGGGTGGACATATCGTTGCCATAGGTCCACCAGAAAAGGTGGCCCAGGTGGAAGCATCCTGGACCGGTCAATTTTTGCGCCCGGTGTTGGCCAAAAAAGAGGTCGGTAGATAAAACCATTGAAAAAAGGAGGGGGTCTGGGGGCGTTCATCTCCCCCAGGGTGTTGCCTTTTCCTGAATCGCCATCGTCCCAAATCAAGTATTCGCGAGAACAGTCCAACAATAACGAATTGCAAGTTATACCATGACGATGGCGATGGGGTCCGGGGTGCTCCCGCACCCCGAATCCCACCATGCCACCATTTATTGAAATGAAAGAATAATCTTCACCCAGGTTTCAAACCATTCCGAGGAATTCTGCCCCATGTGTGGCATCACCGGCTTTTTGGCCGCCTCACCCTTATTGGATCAATCCCTGTGGCAGCAGGTAATCACCGCCATGAGCGACACCTTGCGCCATCGGGGGCCTGATGGGGGTGGGGTGTGGCTGTCCCATGGGGTGGCTCTGGGACATCGGCGGTTGGCGATTCAGGATTTGACCCCGGATGGGGCACAGCCAATGGTCTCCTCCTCCGGGAGATACCACGTTGTCTTCAACGGGGAAATTTATAATTTTAAACGGTTGCAGCAAGAGTTGCTGGCCTTGGGAGCAAACTTTCGTGGTCGCTCCGATACGGAAGTCCTGCTGGCCGCCGTGGAACACTGGGGGTTGGCCAAGGCCGTGGAAAGTTTCATCGGCATGTTTGCCTTCGCCTTGTGGGATCAAGAGCAACAAAAACTTTTCCTGGTCCGGGATCGGCTGGGTGTCAAACCCCTCTACTATGGCCAACTGCAAGGCGGTTGGATCTTTGCCTCCGAATTAAAATCCTTCAAGGCCTATCCCCACTGGTCGCCCCAGGTGGACCGCCGGGTGTTGGCCCGCTACCTGGCACTGGGATATATCCCCGCCCCCTGGACCATCTGGCAAAATATTTTCAAGGTGCAACCCGGTTGCTGGCTGGAAATTGCCCTGACAGGGGAGGTCAGGGAGACCACCTATTGGTCTTTGCGCCAAGTGGCCCAACAAGGGTTGAGCCAACGCTCCCAATGGCAGGATACGGGGCAGTTGGAGAGCCTGCTTGCCGATGCCGTCTCCCTGCGCATGATTTCCGATGCCCCGTTGGGGGCCTTTCTGTCGGGGGGGATCGACTCCTCCCTGGTGGTGGCCCTCATGCAAAGAGAGCGTCGCCAGCCGGTGCGCACCTTTGCCATGGGATTTGCCGAGTCGGAATTCAACGAGGCCCACCACGCCCGCCAGGTGGCCGCCTGTCTGGGAACCGACCACCAGGAGTGGCTGGTCACCCCGCAAGAGGCGCGGAACCTCATTCCCGAACTACCCCGTATCTATGACGAACCCTTCGCCGACCCCTCCCAAATTCCCACCGCTCTGGTTTGTCGCCTGGCCCGCCAACAGGTGACCGTCTGCCTTTCCGGGGATGGGGGTGATGAACTGTTGGCAGGATATAATCGATACGGTCGTCTGCAATCTTTGTGGCCCTGGCTGAACTGGATGCCAGACCGTTGGCGGCAGCAAACCGGGAAAGGAATTCGCGCCTGGTTGCAGGATCAACCGGGACGTTACAGTGGCTGGCTGGCCAAATTGGACAAGGGGGCGGCTGCCCTGGCGGCTCCCTCCCACCTGGATTTTTATCACGCCCTGTTTGCCAACTGGTTGCGGGCCAGCGAAGTGGTGGTGGATGGCGGTGCTCCCTGGTCGGAAGCCCCCCCTCTATCCCAGGGAACCCTGCTGGATAATGTCTTCTACCGGGATATCCACCTGTTTCTGGCCGATGATATTTTGGTCAAGGTGGACCGGGCCAGCATGGATGTGGGTTTGGAAGTGCGGGGACCGTTGCTGGATCATCGCCTGGCCGAGCTGGCCTGGTCCATGCCCCTGACCGTCAAACGCCAAGGCATGGTGGGCAAACTTCCCCTGCGACGCATGCTTTATAATTTGGTGCCCAGAGAATTGGTGGATCGTCCCAAACAAGGTTTTGCCGTGCCCCTGGCCGCCTGGTTGCGGGGACCGCTGAAAGAGTGGGCCGCCGACATGATGCAGCCTGGTCTTCTGCAACGGCAGGGATATCTTCGTCCCGAACCCATTGCCCAGGTCTGGCAGAGCCATCTGCAAGGGCAAAAAGATTGGAGCCTGGCCCTGTGGACCATACTCATGTGGCAATCCTGGTTGCAGGAGATGGAATCATTCCGTTAACTGAATCTTGCCTTGTTGGTTGTGACCATTTGTGGCAATATCCTCCTCTTGGAGGGTTCGCCCCTAGGCCCCTGGCAGGATACGGTGGATGAAAATAATCTGGCTCTTCTTATCTTTGGTGTGTCTCGATTTGGTGGTCACCGGCTGCGGATATAAAGGTGAACTCTATCTGCCTGGTCAACAGGAGCCGACCCCCAATCGTTCTCGCAGTTCTTCCTCGACGAATCGTTGAATATTTCTGGAGAGTTCATGGCATGGACCATTTTTGTTACCATGGAGATACCCTGTTTTGTGAAGATGTCTCCCTAAGCCACATTGCCCAACAGGTGGGAACCCCCTTTTATTGCTATTCGGAAGCAACCCTGTTGCACCATTTGGCTGTTTTCGGCGAAGCCTTTGCAGGGTATCCCCATTTGGTTTGTTATTCGGTAAAGGCCAACAGCAATCTGGCAGTGTTGGATGCCCTGGTGCGTCATGGGGCCGGGTTGGATGTGGTCTCCGGCGGTGAACTGTTTCGCGGTCAAAAGGTGGGGTGTGCCGCCAACAAGATGGTCTTCTCCGGGGTGGGCAAACGGGAGGATGAAATTCGCGCTGCCCTGCAGGCGGGTATCCTCATGTTCAACGTGGAGAGTGTTGCCGAACTCCATCGCATCAATCGGGTGGCCGGTGAAATGGGGCTTAAGGCCCCCGTGGCCTTGCGGGTCAACCCGGATGTGGATGCCAAAACCCACCCCCATATTTCCACCGGATTGCGCCGCAATAAGTTTGGTATCCCCTTTGGCAAGGCTTTGCAAGTCTATCGCCAAGCCCAGCGCATGCCCCATTTGCAGGTGATCGGTCTGGATTGTCACATTGGATCCCAGGTGACCACCATCAACCCCTTCGTGGAAGCCTTGAAGCGGGTGATGGAATTGCTGAAACAGTTGCGGGGAGAGGGAATTCCCATTCGTTATCTGGATTTGGGTGGTGGTCTCGGCATCCCTTATGGTCAGGAAGAGTCGAAAATTCCTCCCCATCCCTCCCTCTATGCCGGTGCCCTCCTGCAAGAATTGCAAGGCAGCGACTTGACCTTGATCCTGGAACCAGGACGGGTCATCGTCGGCAATGCGGGCATCTTTGTGGTGCGGGTGGAATATATCAAGGAAGGGGAAGAGAAAAATTTTATCGTCACCGATGGAGGCATGAACGATATGATGCGTCCCGCCCTTTATGACGCCTATCATACCATTCTGCCGGTCCAACGCCATTTTAGCGACGATGAAATGGTAGCGGATGTGGTGGGTCCCATCTGCGAATCTTCCGACTTTTTTGCCAGAGAACGGTTGCTGCCCCGCTTTGAGGAAGGGGACTTGTTGGCGGTTCGTTCCACCGGGGCTTACGGTTTTACCATGAGCAGCAACTACAACAGCCGTCCACGGGTGGCGGAAGTCATGGTACGGGGCGGGGCGTTTCAGGTGATCCGTCGCCGGGAAACCCTGGAACAATTGGTGGAAAATGAAGCACTTTTTGCTCCGTTGGCAGGGGAGGGGGTATGAATCTGGTTCAGGATGATGATGAACTGTTGGCGGCAGGTGCCCTGCTCACCGATATCGGTGTGCCTTCGCCCCCCAAAGTCATCCTGGAATTGAGTCGTATGGTGATGGAACCCAATCCCGATTATCGCACCATTGCCGGTCTGGTCAATCAGGATGCCGCTCTTTCTGCCAAAGTCATCAAAATCATCAACTCCCCCCTGTTTGGTCTGCGCAAAAAGGTCAAGTCCATCAACCACGCCCTCACCATGTTGGGGATGGATTATTTTAAAAAGGTGGTGATCCAATCCTCCCTGCGAGAGGTCTTCGCAGGGGGCAAGGATGCCCATCGCTATGAAAAATTGTGGGAAAACAATGTGGCCGTCTCCAATATGTGTAAAAAAGTGGCGGAGTACTGGCCCAAGGCGGGGATTTCCAGCGATTTGGCCTATATGGTTGGCCTCTTTCACGACTGCGGGGCCGCCCTGATGATGCGTAAGTTTGCCGATTATGATCAATTCTATTCGGACGATTGGCCCCCCAATGCCGCCCACCTGTTGGACCGGGAGTTTGAACGCTATCAGACCAACCATTGTGCTGTGGGTTGTCTGGTGGCGCGCAGTTGGGGGCTTTCTTCTGATATGTGTCTGGCCATTCGGCACCATCATCGGGAGTTTCCTGAACAGGAAGGTGTCAGCGATGCCCGTTGTCTGTGGGCGATTCTGCGTCTTGCCCAATTTGTCACCGGATATGTGAACCATGTTCATGATGGGGGAACCCACCGGGATTATGCCTTTGAGGGAATGAGCCTGGAAGACCTGGTGGAATCCTCTCTTTTTCAAAAATTATCGGTTTCCTTGAGTGAGGTGCTCTCCTTCATCAACGAAGTGATGGAGCAACCCGCCCCGCCAGTCATTCGAGGTTGAGGATGGATATACCCTTTGTCAAAATGCATGGTTTGGGCAACGATTTTGTTATTCTTGATCATCTGGATGGGGGAGAAACGCCGGGCGAACCCTTGTTACGTTTGTTGGCGGACCGGCGGTTTGGTATTGGGTGTGATCAGGTGGTGCGATTGGTCGCTTCTTCCACGCCCGAATGTTGTGCCCGCATGGAAATTTATAATCCCGATGCCAGCCAGGCTGAAATGTGTGGCAATGCAGCCCGTTGTGTAGCCCTCTATTTGCAGGAAAAACGTGGTTTTACATCGCTTGCGGTGGAGACCCTGGCAGGTATCATTCGGCCCCATATTTTGCCTGACGGGCGGGTGGCGGTGGATATGGGGGAACCCCGTTTGGAAGGGCGGGAAATTCCCACTGTCTGGAGCGGGCCGGTGGTGGGGCATACCTTGCAAGCAGGTGAGGAGGAGTTTTCCATCACGGCGGTTTCCATGGGCAATCCCCATTGTGTGATTTTCCATCCCCAGGTGGAGCAGGTGGCGTTGGCGGCTTGTGGACCCCTGTTGAGTGAACATCCCGCCTTTCCCCGGCGAACCAATGTGGAATTTGTCCAGGTGGTGAATCCCCAAAGGTTGCGCATGCGGGTGTGGGAGCGGGGGGCTGGCATCACCCCGGCATGTGGCACTGGAGCCTGTGCCTCGGCGGTGGCGGCGGTGGTCAACGGTCTATGTCAACGCCAGGTGGTGGTGCAGTTGGATGGGGGTGAATTGGAAATTCATTGGCGGGAGGATAATCGGGTGATCATGATCGGTCCCGCCAGTTGGGTTTTTGCTGGAACCTTCTGGTGGCAACAATAATCTACGTCAGGTCCCCAAACTGGTTCTGCCGCAATGCCTCATACAGGACAATGGAAACCGAAACCGCCAAGTTGAGGCTGCGGGCAACCGGGGCCATGGGAATGCGGATGACCCGCTCTTGCTGCTCGGTCAATATCTCCTGGGGTAGACCACGGCTCTCCGATCCAAACAAAAAACAATCCCCCGGCTGATAACTGGCCTGGGCATGGGTGCGTGCTCCCTTGGTGCTGACCGCATAGGTCTTCGCCAACGACGGACCACGCTCCACATATTCTTGCCAATCGGTATAACGAAAAACTTCCACCCATTGGCGATAATCCATGCCCGCCCGTTTCAACGAACGTTCATCCAACCGGAATCCCAACGGCCCAATCAGATGCAACGCCGTCTGGGTGGCCGCACAAACCCGTTGAATAGTCCCGGTATTTGGGGGAATCTCCGGCTGGTACAAGGCAATGTGAAATAAGAAGTTTTTGTTTAAACTTTGATAAAGGTCAAAATCACCAACTTTTTCGTGCTCCATGCCCGTTTCCACCAGAATTCTTGTTGACGATCACGCTGGCTTGTTGGAATATTCACCCCTTGAAGCGGGATGATCGTTATTGATAATTGAGAGAACCATACAGGTTCTCCGTGAGGGGTGTTGGTTTTTTAGCAAATTGTAGCGATAACAAGCAAGCGGTTCCTGTGGCAGCCCAAGGAGGGTATGCCGGGTTTGTTGTTTGTTATCAAAGAGATGTCTATTGCAGGTTTGGGCAAGCGGATGGCTTGTCGTCCATTTCCCCAAGCCGCCAACGGCAAAAATACCTAAACGAACATAGGTTCGTAACCTGTACTGTTCAATTTTTAGCGAGAGAGGCCATGGCAAGCGGAGCGCATTCACACCATCATTCCACAACCATCGACAGCCCAGCCATTGAACCAGATGAAGATCGTCGTGATTTCTTGATCCTGGCGACCAGTGCGGTGGGTGCAGTCGGGGTGGCCGGGGCCGCCTGGCCCTTCATCCGGTCCTGGAGTCCGTCGGCAGACGTACTTTCCCAGGCAACCACAGAAGTGGACGTCAGTGCCATTGCCGAAGGGCAGATGATCACCGTCCCCTGGCAAGGCAAACCCGTCTTTGTCTTGCACCGCTCCCCCCAGCAGATTAAATCTGCCCAGGAAGGAGACAAAGCCTCCCTGCCCAGCCCACAAACCGACGGCGAGCGGGTGATCAAACCCGAATGGCTGGTGGTGCTGGCCATCTGCACCCATTTGGGATGTGTCCCCCAAGCCATTGGTACCGGCGAGTTCGGCGGTTTTCTCTGCCCTTGCCATGGCTCCCACTACGATACCTCAGGACGCATCCGCAAAGGCCCGGCTCCCGCCAATCTGACGGTTCCAGCCTATATGTTTAAGGACGAAAAAACCTTGGTGATCGGTAAGGCCAAAGAGTAGGCAAAGCCACCGGGGAGGACTCCCCGACCGTATCCCAATGATCCATTAAAGTTCGCAGGAAGGAGACCTTGCTGTGTTCAGGCAAATTATAGAGTGGGTTGATTCCCGCTTGCCCATCTCTGAAGTCATCAAGAGCCAAGCCACCGAATACCCGGCCCCCAAAAATTTGAACTATTGGTGGAACTTCGGGTCATTGGCCTTATTGGTCTTGATCATCCAACTGGTCACCGGCATCTTTTTGGCGATGCATTACAAGCCCGATGCCAACTTGGCCTTCGACTCGGTGGAACACATCATGCGTGATGTGAACTGGGGATGGCTGCTCCGCTATCTCCACGCCAACGGAGCCACCTTCTTCTTCATCGCCGTCTACGTCCACATTTTACGTGGCATGTACTACGGCTCCTACCGTAAGCCGCGTGAAATTTTGTGGTGGTTCGGTATCATCATCTTCTTCATGCTTATGGGCACCGCCTTCATGGGTTACGTGCTGCCTTGGGGACAAATGTCCTTCTGGGGTGCCGCCGTGATCACCAATCTGATGAGTGCTATACCAGTGGTTGGGCCGGACCTGGTTATCTGGGTGTGGGGCGGCTTCTCTGTGGGTGACCCCACCCTCAACCGCTTCTTTGCCCTTCACTTCCTGTTGCCCTTCCTCATCTTTGGTGTGGTGATCCTGCACATGTGGGCCTTGCATGCCGTCCACTCCAACAATCCGGATGGCATCGATGTGGACCACAAGGATACCATTCCCTTCCACCCCTACTACACCATCAAAGATCTGTACGGTGCCGGGGTGTTCTTGATCGTCTACTGTGCCTTCGTCTTCTTTGCTCCCAACTTTTTTGCGGAGCCGGATAACTATATCGAAGCCAACCCAATGCAGACCCCTGCCCACATCGTGCCCGAATGGTACTTCCTGCCTTTCTATGCCATTCTGCGCTCCATCGACTTTTTGGGTTCCTTCTCCAAGCTGGCGGGTGTGCTGGCCATGGGTGGTGCTATTGCCATCCTCTTTATCCTGCCCTTCCTGGATCGTTCGCCGGTGCGCTCTTTCCGTTATCGGCCTATCAGCAAGCAGTTGTTCTGGATCTTTGTGCTGGACTCCATCGTTCTGGGCTGGGTAGGCTACAATCCTGCTGATGCCACGGTCTTTGGTGGCATGCCCATTGTTTACCTGGGACGCACTGCCACTTTCATCTACTTTGGCTATTTCTTCTTGTTGTGGGCTATCACCGCCTTCGACATCGAAAAGCCCAAACCCGTGCCGCAAAGTCTGTGAGAGGGGGAGAGCACATGAATATCCAGCGTTTTGGCCAAATAGCCACCGTGGTTCTGGCTCTTCTTCCGCAAGTCACCCTGGCCAGCAGTGGGGCCGCTCCCCTGCCTCAGGTGGACTGGTCCTTCCTGGGACCCTTCGGTACCTTTGATCGGGCGGCCCTCAAACGGGGTGCTCAGGTTGTGACCCAAGTGTGCATGTCTTGCCATTCGGTCAAGTACATCAAGTTTGATCACCTCCGCCAGGTGGGGATGAACGAAGCCGATGTCACTGCCTTGGCTGAAAGCCAGGGCAAGACCAAAAAAGATCGCATGCTCTCCCAAATGGACGCCAATGCCGCCAAGGAGTCTTTTGGCGTAGTGCCTCCCGATCTTTCGCTCATGATCAAAGCCCGTAAAGGCTATGAAAACTATACCTATGGCATCCTCACCGGTTATCTCAATCAGGAAGAGAGCGACCTGGTCAATAAGGTAATGGAAGATGGCAAGATTTCCGACGAGGAGGCCAAAGCCATCGCCAGCAAGCTGCACCTGGATGCCCATAACCCGGATAAAATGTTGGAAACCCTCAAACGTATCAAAGCGGGTGACAATTTCAACAAATATTTCCCCGGCAACTTTTTCGCCATGCCCCAGCCCGTCTCCGATGGTGCTGTGACCTATGCGGACGGTACCACCAACAATTTGGATCAGTTGGCCAAGGACACCGTCTCCTTCCTGGCCTGGGCCTCTGAACCCATTCAGGAAGAGCGCAAGGCTACCGGTTTCAAAGTGATCATCTACTTGATCATTTTGTCCGCCATGCTCTTTGCCGTCAAACGCCGCATCTGGGCAAAAATCCATCACTGATGGTTGACCCATACCAGGCACAAAAAAAGCCCCCGATTTCGGGGGCTTTTTTGTGGGGAAATGTATTTACCTTACTGCCAGTTCATAGAAAGATTTGTTCGATTTTTCCGCACCAAAAATTTTCCTTCCCCATTTTTTCAGGGTTTCCAAATCCGCTTCCGCAAGTTTGGAACGGCACCAGTCGGGAACGGAACCAAACCGTTCGTGCAACTGCTCAAGCAGCATGGCAGCCATGCCTTTCAGCTCACCGCGCTGTTTACCAATTTGCATGCCTTTTTCCATGCCAATACGTTCTACACTGGTTATATAAGGCATCTGTCGATACTCCTCAAAGTTGGACAGTTCTTTCCAAAATGCACAACGATTTAGAGTTTTGTTCAATGGTGGCATCGGTGGATTCGGGGGCAGAAGCCCCCGGACCCCATCGCCATCGTCTTGTTATACCATGCAATTTATAGTATTGGGCTGTTGTCGCGAATGCTGGATTTTGGACGATGGCGATTAGGAAAGGCAAAACCCTGGGGGAGGTGAACTCCCCCAGCCCCCCTCCTTTTTTTAATGGTT
>JADFXB010000010.1 GCA_015233935.1 Magnetococcales bacterium
GGACAGAAGGATCAGGAGGGCTTGTTGCGGGTGGTGGTCCCCCGCTTTCCCCGTTTGAGCAACCATACGGATTTGGATCCCCTCATCCACCATCCCCTGGTGGATGTGCGCATTATTGAACAAGGGGAGAGGATTCCCGCCGCCGATTTAATCCTGCTGCCCGGCAGTAAAAATGTGCGCCAGGATATGCAATGGATGGAAGAGCAGGGCTGGCGACAAGCCATATTGCGCCATCTTCGTTATGGTGGAAAAATTTTGGGGATTTGCGGTGGCTTTCAAATGCTGGGGGAAAGAATCAAGGATCCCCTGGGGCAGGAGGGTTCACCCGGTGCATGTGCCGGCTTGGGAGTATTGGCCATGGAGACCGAAATCACCGCCCACAAACATTTATGCCACAACCAGGGAACCCTGGCCTGGAGCGGTGCGCCGGTATCGGGCTATGAAATTCATATGGGGGTATCCACCGGGGCCGCCTTGCACCACCCAGCCATGTTTTTGCAGGAAGGCCCCCATGGTGCCCTGTCAGAAGATGGTCAAATCATGGGGTGTTATCTGCATGGTCTGTTAGACCAACCGGGAGCCTGCCAATCGTTGCTCACCTGGGCGGGGATGCAGGGGAGCACCGTTCTTGACATTCGTGCACAACGGGAAGCCTCCCTGGAGCGGCTGGCCGATACCCTGGCCAGCACCCTGGATGGGGAGGCTCTTGCTACCCTGTTGCCGGGGGTTTTATAAACTATTGCCGCCAGGCTTTGCTCTCTTGATAGCTCTGCATCCGTTTTTGCATATCGGCCACGGTTTCTTTCTGACCTGCCTTTTCCGCCAGGGCAAGGGCGGTTTTCAGGGTTTCCATGGCAGCGGGAAAGTTACCCAAAGCTGCATGGGCAGCCGCCAGGGTATCCAGATAATCCATGTTGGGTTGGGGAGAGAGGGCGTTGGTTTTTTGCGCCAGCTCCATGGCCATGGGAGGATTGCGCACGGCATCATCGGCACAGGTGGCCAGCAACCAGGCTTTGGCGTTGTAGGCCGCCGGTTGGACGGGATCGATGGCGATGGCCTTGTCATAGTCGGCCAGGGCGGCAGCGTAATCTTTCTTATTGCGATAGGTCACCCCACGCCGCAAATAGGCATCGGCGGAAAAGGGATTTTCCTTGATGGCTTCGGTATAGTGGTGCAATGCCTTGTCCAGGCGGGCGGCATCGTCGGCTTCTTGGGCGGATACCATGAGCGGCAGACTCAACAGCAAGGCCAGGGAGAAGGCTTTAAGGGAAGGATGCAAGCGAATGGGCATGGCTGATTCCCCAAATGGATGTTGATAATAACGGGCTGGAAAAGGAGGATAATGCAAGAAGCTCCTTTTCTCCAAATATTTTCTTTTGCAATATACCCTTGGCCAACAAAATAAACTCCATCCAGGAAACACGCCATGGCAACCTTGTTTGAAACCACCACCATCAATGGCATGGTTTTGAAAAACCGCATCGTCCGCTCTGCCACCTGGGAGGGAATGTGTGATGCCAGGGGAGCACCCACGGAAAAATTGATCAACTGCTACACAGCCCTGGCCCGTGGGGAGGTGGGGTTGATTATGTCCGGTTACGCCTATGTCCGACGGGATGGCAAACAATTGCCCGGCAAGATGGCCATGGATGAGGATGGATTGGCCGGGGAGATGCAACGCATGGTCCGGGCGGTGCATGAAGCAGGCGGGGTGCTGGCGGTGCAGTTGGTGCATGGTGGCGGACAGACAGGCAGCAAGAGCATTGGTCGCCCCCCATTGGCCCCCTCTGCCATCAAGGTGGATCAATATCCCGATCAACCCCAGGAACTTTCCTTGCAGGATATTCAGGATTTGGTTCTATCCTTTGGCCAGGCGGCCCGACGGGCACGGGAGTGGGGCTTTGACGGGGTGCAACTGCATGGTGCCCATGGTTATTTGATCAATCAGTTTCTCTCCCCCTTGACCAACCAGCGTTCCGATGATTATGGCGGCTCGGCGGAAAATCGTCGCCGTTTTCTCATGGAAGTTTATCGCCAGGTTCGCCAGCAGGTGGGCCGGGATTATCCGGTGATGATTAAACTATCGGGCGATGATTTTCTGGAAGGGGGGCTTACGGAAGAGGAGTCGTTGCAGGCAGCCAAATGGTTGTCCGATAACGGGATAGATGCCCTTGAAATAAGCGGTGGAACCCCTGCTTCCGGCAAACGCTCGCCCGCGCGTACCGAAATTCACCACCCGGAACAGGAGGGCTATCATGTGCCCTTGTCCAGGATTGTCAAGCCGGAGGTTTCATGTGCGGTGATGACGGTGGGGGGCATTCGCAGTCATACCATTGCCAAACAGGTAATTGCCGAAGGGTGGGCGGACTATGTTTCCCTGTCGCGTCCCTTGATTCGTGAGCCGGATCTGCCGCGCAAATGGCGTAGCTGTGAAAGTGAAACCGCCATGTGTCGCTCCTGCAACGGTTGTTTCGCTCCTGGTTTGAAAGAGGGGGGAATCTATTGTGTGGTGGATAAAAAAGAGCGGGAGCTGGCGGACAAGCGGCGGGGAAATCCCCCGCCGCTGTAAGATTTATGTTCAGGGACAATAGAGACGGTCGAGAGCCAGGAAGTATTCTTCCAGCTTGCGGGAGATGCCCTCCACCAGGCTCCTGCGTTGTTCCTGGGAGGCTGCTTGTTGAAACTTTTGAATGTTGGTGTTGAGGGACTGGTTGATCCGACGCAAATCCTGGGCGGCCTCGTTGCTGGTCACCTGGGGGGGAAGGCGGGAAAACCATAGATCCAGGTTGCAGGCCAACTCTTGCTGAAGATCGGTTTTCTTCTGGGCATCGGTTGCGGCATATTCAATCTTTTCCAGCAATATCATGCAGTTTTCCTTAACCTTAGCCACATCGAAGAGGGCATCCCCCACATGCAACCCTTGTTGGGCCTCTTTAAGCGCGGAGGCGGAGCCACCGATCATCTGGCTTAGGGCGGCCACATAGTTGACCGAACCGGAGAGGTGGTTCATGAGGGAGTGGACACCTTCCATGCGTTGCATGACTTTGCCGGAGAGGTCTGCGCTTTGTTCAGCGGCTTGCAGGATGGTGGTCACCTGATGGAGGGCCATTTCCCCTTGCTGTGAGACCTCTTGCGATTCTCGCACCGTATCGGCAATGGATTGGACGATGGAGGCGGTTCCACTGGCGGCTTCGCCAGCGGCACGGGCCACTTCCGTGGCGGCGTGGGCCAACTCCTGGGAGGAGATGGTAACACTGTCGGCGGCTTTTGCCACGCTACCCATGGAGCGGGATATTTCCTGGATGGAGTGTCCCTGCTCGTTGACGGCCATGGTGATTTCACCGTTGGCCTGATTGATCCCTGCCACTTCCTTGATGACCGTATCCACGGCACTGGAGACTTGCCGAGTATTGGTTTGGATCTCTTCCACCCGTTGGGAAATTTGCTGGGTGGCATCGGCAGTTTGGCGGGCCAATTCTTTGACTTCGTTGGCCACCACGGCAAATCCTTTACCGGCTTCACCGGCTCCGGCGGCTTCGATGGCGGCATTGAGGGCCAGCATGTTGGTTTGTTCGGCGATACTGTTGATGATCCCCACCACATTGCCAATTTCCTGGGCGGAGAGGGAGAGTTTTTGGATCACCTGCTGACTGCCTTGGGCATTGTTGATGGCGCGGGAGGATTGTTCACTGGCCATCTGGCAGCGGCGGCGTACTTCGGTGAGGGAGACGGTCATCTCTTCCACGGCGGCGGAGACGGAGTTGACCGAGTGGTTGACCTGCACCAGATTGTTGCTCACATCCTGCACATTGGCGGTCATCTCTTCAGCGGCGGCGGCCATGGTGTTGACGTTGGAGCTGGCTTGTTCGGATGAGCTGGCAATGACGGTCATGCTGTCGGAGAGACGGCTGACCGAGTGGGAAATGCGGCTGAGGCTACCGGTGGCTTCTTCCACGGCTTTGCGAATATCGTGGGAGGCGTGGACCACTTTCTGGGTGTCCTGTACGGCTTCGCGGGTGGTAGTAGTGGTTTTGGCGGATTCGGTGAGGAGGCTTTCCCGTACTGAACCAAGCCGCTGCACACCCACGGTGACGGTGGCGGATTGCAGGGAGACCAGGCGCACGGTTTTTTCCAGGCTATCGGCCAACTGGTTGACCCTGGCACCGATTTGTTGGACTTCGTCATGGGGATTATCCACCACCACCCGGGTGGTGAGGTTACCGTCGGCCATACTGTCTACCACACCGGAGATGGTGGTGACGGTGCGTCTGATGCTTTTCATGACCAGGAAGGAGACCGCTGCCATGAAGATTAAGGCCGCGACCAACTGGGATAGGTCGTAGCGGGCTTTTTGCCAGAAGGCGGTTTCCACGTCATCTACATAGATACCGGAGCCGATGACCCATCCCCAGGGTTGGAAGCCTTTGACGTAGGATATTTTGGGAGCGGGTTTATCCATGCCTGGTTTCGGCCATTGGTAATCCACGAAGCCGCCGCCTTTTTCCTGGACCACGCGGACAAATTCCCGAAAGAGAAATTTCCCGGCGGGGTCTTTGCTTTCGGAAACATTTTTCCCTTCCAAGTCAGGCTTGTAGGGATGCATGACCATGACGGGTTGCATGTCATTGATCCAGAAGTAATCTTTCTCCTGATAACGGAGGGATCGGATGGCTTCTTTGGCGGCGTTTTGGGCATCGGCGCGTGGGAGGGTGCCGGCTTTTTCTTTTTGGTGGAAGTGTTCCATGACTCCGTAGGCTACTTCCACCAGCATACGGGTTCTGGCTTGTCTGTCTTCCATCATGGCTTTTTCTAAGGAAAAGAGTGCAACTATGTCATTTCCTGCCATGATTACCAGCACCAGAGAAACCAGGAACAGAACCTTACTTTGAATACTCCAACGAGTCAGAACGGCGGGCATGCGGGACACTCCAAAGAGCAATGTGTTTAACATTCAGTCTATTAAAAAATGGATTCACTCTGAAAAAAATTTATAGCCCCTGATGGAGACATTAATGGCATCATAATACTACAGCAAATTCAAATCAAGTTCATTTTGCACATCTATCAAAATAATTCACATCTTATAATTTCTCAATTCAATAACATATTTCAGACTCGCTGGACAATCACCATTAATAAATGCACTTTATTGGAATTCTTTCCACTTTTGCAGGACAAAATCAGGGCGAAAAATTTCTTTTCCTGCCCTTACTCCCTGGAACTCCCCGCAAACCAAGCCAGAATGCTCACACTTTCTCATAAAAATAAATAATCATCACTATGGCATAATGAATGCGTAATAATGTTACATAGTTACAAATCATGGCCCCCTCTTCCATCAGGGCCATGTGGTGAATCTTTTGAAATATTTTCAAAAAGCTGCTAACATCGGAAACTTGCTGGAAGAGTAAAGGAACAAAGCTGATAGAAGCTAAGTTCTTGAGCAGACACCCTTGATAGAGAACCAACCATGGGCAAAAGGCGTTCCCAACAGGGATATACCTTGGTGGAACTGATGATTACCCTGGCAGTGGCAGGCGTTATGATTGCCGCCTCTGCCCCTTTGGTCACCGACATATTGCGGACCAACCGCTTGACAGCCCTTTCCAACCAATTGATTGGCACCCTGGGATATGCCCGCAGCGAAGCCATCAAACGCTCCTCTCGGGTCACCATGTGTCGCAGTAGCAGCGGAAGTACCTGTGATGGCACCCAATGGGAAAACGGTTGGTTAATCTTTGTGGACAGCGATAAAAATTCCGCCTACACAGCAGGGGAAACCATCCTGCGGGTGCGTGAGGCACTGCCTACCAATTTTACCATGCGGGGAGGAAGCACCACCACCAGCACCATCACCTTCCTTTCCTCTGGAGCAGTCTCCACTTCTGCCAACGGTGTTTTCGCCCTGTGTTACAACAGCTCCACCTCCAATATGCAGGGCGTTGTGGTCAACAAAATGGGCCGCATCCGTGCCGCACAAGACAGCAATAGCGACGGATTGCCGGAAAATGAGAGCGGTACCAACCTAAGCTGCAACCCAACATGAACACTTCTATCGATGCAAAAAATAGAGCGGGTAAGATACCCGACAAATGGCGCAAACAGGCTGGCTTCAACCTGATTGAAGTCTTGGTGGCCATGTCCATTCTCTCCATCGGCTTTTTGGGACTGGCCAAAACCCAAGCCGAGAGCATGCGCAACTCCACCAATGCCATCAACCGATCCAAAGCCATTTTTCTGATCGGTAATATCATGGAAAATATGCGGGCCAACAAGGCGGAAGCCACCACCAATGCCACCTATATCACCTCCATTGGCACCACGGTGAGTTATGCCACCTCCTGCCAAACCACCGCCTCGTGCACCGCAACCCAAATGGGAGCCTTTGATCTCTATCAATGGAAAACGGCTCTCGCCACCTATCTGCCCTCCGGGGATGGCAGCATCGCTCGTAATGGCAGTATTTTTACCATCACGGTACGCTGGGATGAATCCCGTGGCGGTAATGTCTTCACCCAATATTCGGTAACGGGAGAGATCTGATGCCTTTATTCCGCTACCATCCGATGAAAAATAATCAATCCGGCATGTCCCTGACCGAACTCATGATTGCCATGGCCATCGGTCTGTTTTTGCTCTCTGGGGTGGTCACGGTTTTGATCAATACCAAAGCCACCTACAAAGTCAATGAAGGCATCTCTGTCCTGCAACAAAATGCTCGTTACATCATTGATGAACTGAATAAAAAATTACGTATGGCCGGTTACTTCGGCTGTTTTAAGAATGAGGGTTCGCTTGGAACCATGGTCAATAAATTGAACAATGCTGGCAGTGATGAATATGACTACGGCAATGCCATCGAAGTTTGGAATGCCACAGGAACATCCATCGGCTCCACCTATACCATGACCGCCACCAACCCGGATGCCACAACCGTGTTGACCAACTGGCAAAATAATTCCGGGGCCAATCTTCCCTCCATGCTTTCTGGTCTGGCCATTCCTGGCAATGATGTCTTTATGATCCGGGGATCGGATGGTAACGACATTCCCATGGCACAAAATAATAACGCTGCCCAATTTTTTGCCTGCGCCAGTGCCACGGCAGGCGGATGCCCCGATGGTTCCACCAGCTATAGCGGCCTGTGTGAAAATGATATCGTGGTAGCCTCGGATTGTGTCAAAGCCTTTGTTTTTCAGATCTCCAACCTGCAAACCACCGGTGGTGGTGGGGGCAGCTCCTGCACCTCCGGGCAAAGCACCAACGTGGTACACTCCAAAGTAGCCACCATGGTCCCCGGTAATGCAGAAGGCTCCTGGGGTGGTAACAATGCGGAGGACACTATTGGCTCGGAAGGCAATATCATCAAGATTACGTCAACGGCCTACTACGTGGGAAAAGGAAGCAGCGGCAGCCCCTCCCTTTTCCGACTTGCGGCTAACAGCACCCCGGAAGAGTTGGTGGAGGGGGTGGAAAATATGCAGATACTGGTTGGCGAAGATACCGATGCAACAGCCGACGGAGCCGCCAATCGTTACGTGGATGGCAATTTGGTGAGCAATCTTGACCGAATTGTCTCCGTTCGCATTTGTTTGCTCATGCGTACCGATTCCAATGTCAACTCCACAGAAATCAGTGGCAGCCATATTCTTTGTGGTTTCACCTCCGCCACCGGCATCACCATCACGCCAGTGGCGGATAAACGAATTCGTCACACCTTTTCCACCACCATTAAACTGCGCAATTTAGGCAGCAGTTTGTAAACACTATTAATACCAGGTGGATTCGGTAGAGGCGAAGGAACCGTTATTATCTTTGTCCCACCGCTTGGCCCCGGTGGAATCCAACTCCAATATGCCATTGGAAGCTTGTGAAGAGCCGGCAATAGGAGTGGCACGCAAGGTGTAAGAGGAAGCCGTAACAGCGGAAATGGTGATATTATAAAATTTGGTGCTGCCTTCCACCGGGCTTTGGGTAGCAAACTTGGTGGGAGCACCCGTATCCCCAATACCATCACCGTTGGTGTCGGTGGTACCGGCACCAAGATAGGAAGAACCGTTTTCCGCATACCATCTTTCCATGCGGGAAGCACCCGAAGTAAGCACGCTTTGAGCGTCGGTACGGCGGGCCTTGGCCTGAGCACTGGTATAAGAAGGAATGGCAATGGCTGCGATAACTCCAACAATGGCCACGACAATCATCAACTCAATCAGGGTAAACCCTTTGCTATCCTTTTTCCACATGGAACACTCCTCTGGAAGATTAGGGGAAACAACCGAGAAAAATACCATGGCAACCTTTTCTCAATTTTTTACACCACCCGTCAGGCAAGAAAAAGGTTCCATCCTGCTCATTGTTCTGGTCTTGATGCTGGTCTTGGCCACCATTGGCCTGCAAAGCATGTCCTCCACCAGCCTCCAGGAAAGAATGACCGCCAATACCCTGGATAAGGATATCTCCTTCCAATCCGCCGAAACTGCCCTGCGCACCGCCGAGGAGTGGATCGAATCCCAAGCCGGTCGCCCCACCGCAGTTTCCACCTGTTCCAGCAATCCTTGCAATGTTTGGACTCAAGGAACTATAAGTTATTCAAGTAATTATGTCAACTCAACTTTTTGGAGCACCTACGCCCGGCCCTACAACAGTGCCAGCGCAACCACCCCCTATTATATCATTGAACAATTGACCGATACCTATACCGATACCTCCTCCACCGGCGATTCGGTCAAAACCGGAACGGGAGGATCATCCAGTGACAGCACAGCCTATTTTTATCGTATTACAGCTCGTGGTGGAGGCAATTCAGGCACTTCCATCATCGTCTTGCAATCGGTCTATGCCAAAACGTTCTGATGGCACTTCCTGCTTCGGGAGCCAAAGATGAAATACGGTCATCGCATCACCACTTTTCTGATTACTGCCGCCACCCTTTGCGGTATTGGAGGAGCCGTCGCCGCCTCACTGACGACCAAACCCCTCTATTTGTCCACCCGGGTCGATCCCAATATTTTCTTTTTGATCGATGATTCCCTCTCTATGGATCTGGAAATCACCACACAACCCTATTGGTATTATACGGCTTATTGGGGGACTGGTACTGGTGCTACATGGGAAGAGGAGGGCTACTGGACTGTCAACAATTCCACCAGCACAAAAATAGACTATTCTTATTGGCACAACAATGCTGACAATAATAGCTTTCTCTCCTATTATGATGGGACAACCTTACCATTAAATAGAGACTGGCGTGTCCGGTCTTCATCATTCAACATAACTTATTATAATCCAAC
Source organism: Magnetococcales bacterium (assembly GCA_015233935.1). Lineage (GTDB taxonomy): Bacteria > Pseudomonadota > Magnetococcia > Magnetococcales > JADFXB01 > JADFXB01. The sequence goes on from JADFXB010000010.1 coordinate 9,291, forward strand.
CGTGACCTACCTCCCTTGGCCAGGTTTTTCAGATGCATCCTTTACTGCCGTCCGAAGCAACCCCCAGTCCGGCACCACCGGTTACAGCGCAACAAGAGACCTCACAGGCCTCGTCTATGAAGTTGTAACAGATGATGCCGGATACGGCGGCAACTGCTCGGGTTCATCTGTTACTGCTCCCGCTGGTAAAACCGATTATTATTCCTGCCCATCTGGGAATGGGGTCATTGATATTTGGGACAAGCATGTTCGTTATACCGTCAACAATGGTTCTATCACTAAATCCATATACGATTATTCTGCCAATACAGTAGGAGATGACGGCACTTGTGGTAGCAATAACTGTATAGTTCCAACCATCACCACCACTTCATTGGCAGATACTGATGAATATGGCCGCACCCTTGCCCAAACTAAGCAAAATATTGCCAACTGGTATCAATATTACCGTCGTCGTTCGATGACCGTCAAAGGGACAGTTGGCTTTGTTGTGGCAAACAATCCCAACTATCGGTACGGTTTATCCACCATTAATACATCCAATGCGAACAATCCAAAGAACAATCTTTTTGTAGAAATGCCTTCATTCAGTGTGGATAACTATTCAAGCCAAAACGATACCATGCTGGATACCTACTATAAAAACACTACTCTGGTAACGTCCACTCCTCTTCGTTTAGGCCTGGAGATGGTCGGAAAATATTATGGAAATACATTGTCAGGCCGCACCAGTCCCATTACCAACTCATGCCAACAAAACTTCACCATTCTGTTTACAGATGGCTACTGGAATGACTCTTCCCCCAGCATAGGCGATTCAGATGGGGACGGCCTCAGCAATTCCTTGGCGGATGTGGCCAGCTATTATTACAAAACAGACCTGCGAACCGACCTCACCAATAATGTACCCACCTCAACCAGCAGTTTTCCCCCAGATGACGCTTCATGGCAACACATGGTTACCTTTGGCATAGCATTTGGAGTAAAATCAACCCTGACCGATACGGATGGGGATGGTTGGCCCAATAATTCCAGTACCGACACCTCTAATCCAGCAGATGGCAAACCAGATTATAACGGCAATTGGAACGACCCCTTCTGCACTCCCTGGTGTTCTGAAAAAATTGATGATCTATGGCATGCCACGTTTAATGGCAGAGGTACATTTTCATCTGCCGCCAATCCAACGGCTGTACAAGCTGCCATGGAAGCGGCTGTTACCAATATTTCCGTCCGCACCAGCTCAGCCGCCAGTGCCTCCCTCAATACAGCCACATTGAGCGACGCCACAAGGCTCTATCAAAGCAACTTCAACAGCGGTGACTGGACTGGAGACCTTATTGCCTATCCCATTATTTTGGAGGGAGATGACAGAGGCCAGGTTGACAGCGATAATCCAGACTGGTCAGCACGGGACCAACTGGATAATCAAAATTACAATACCGGACGTAACATCATCACCTTCAATACCACCTCCCGCACAGGGGTTGCCTTTCGTTGGGCCAATATTTCCGCAACCCAGCAAGGTTATCTGAATACCAACCCGGACTCTGGCGCAACCGATGCCAACGGCTCCAGCCGTCTTGACTATCTGCGCGGCAATACCAGCAACGAAGGAACTGGTGCCACCCAATTTCGCAACCGCAACCATATTCTGGGGGATACCATCAACTCCGACCCCACCTACGTGGGTTCCCCCAGCATGTCTTTTCCCACCGCCTTTAATACCACGGAAAAAACCGCTTACGACACCTTCAAAACCACCTATGCCAATCGCACCCCCATGATCTACTTCGGTGGTAACGATGGCATGCTGCACGCTATCAACGCCAACACCGGCCAGGAAGCCCTGGCTTACGTACCTGGGAAACTTTACTCCAAACTGACCAAGCTCACCTCCAAATCCTATACCCATCAATATTTTGTGGATGGCAAAATCACCGTTACCGATGCCTATGGCAACTTTCCCCGTTGCAGTTCCCAACCCTGCTGGCGCACCGTTCTGGTTTCCGGTTTGGGAGCTGGGGGTCAGGGTATGTTTGCCCTGGATGTCACCGATCCCACCGCCTTTTTGGAAGCCAATGCCTCCTCGTTGGTCTTGTGGGAATTCACCGATGACCAGGATTCCACCGGCGGTGGTGACTCCAACCGCTATTCTCTCGGCAACACCATGGGACAGGCCAGCATTGTCCGAATGGATACAGGAAGCTGGGTGGCGGTTTTTGGCAACGGTTACCATAGTTATGACAGTGACTCTTATGCCACGGCCTCAGACACCGGTGCACTCTATTTTCTCAACATAGCAACCGGGGCCATTCTGAAACGTATTGTTCCGACAGGTGCCACTGGCATGGCTGCCCCCAGTCTGGTGGATACGGATTCGGATGGTAATGTTGAATATGCCTATGCAGGGGATTTGTCTGGCAAGCTGTGGAAATTTGACCTGACCGGCAACTCCTCCTCTCAGTGGAAAGTTGCTTTGACCGGTTCCCCTCTGTTTACCGCCACTCCACCCACCTCCAGCAACCCCAATTGCCCCGTCTCTTATTCTTACACGGTAGACAATAGTGACGCTGCTTCAGTGACTTCAAGTTCTGGCTGGACAACATTGACCGACACTCCGCGCAATGGAGCCAACTTTTTGAGGACACAAGTGAATAATGCGTATTTTCAATGGACTTTCCCGGCAGTGACGACTTCGGGCAGCCATACCATTTATGCCTACTGGAAGAAATATTCCACGGGAGGCACCCGGTCGGACACTTCAGTCACCTACACCATTAGTTACGGCTCTACCAGTTCTTCAGTAAGCGTCGACCAAAGAAACAATGGGGATGCTTGGGTTTCCCTCACCACCATTGTACCCACAGCGGGAAATGTGGTTACCGTTCGGGTCACTTCCGACAATGCCAGTGATTATGTGGTAGCGGATGCGGTCAAACTGGAGTACATAGGCACCTCTGTTGCGTCCGCCCAACCCATCACCGTCTACCCGGAAATTGGCGTTCATCCCAAAGGGAGTTCTTATGGCTACATGATTTACTTTGGCACCGGCAAATTTTTTGAATCCGGTGACAATGCAGTAAACTGTGCCGCCACCCAATCCTTCTACGGCATCAGGGACAAAGATGCCAGCCTCACCCGCAGCAACTTGCTGCAACAAGTCATCTCCAACGAACAGAGCGTTACGGCTGGAGATGAAACCTACTCTATTCGCACGGTAACCGATAATACCATCGACTGGTCAACCAAGGATGGGTGGTATCTGGACCTGGCCCTGGACAGTGACGGGGACGGACTGGTAACCGATGAACAAAACTATGGGGAAAAGGTGATCTATCACGCCATTTTAACAGGAGGCACCATCATCTTTACCTCGGCCCTCTCCCCAGAAGACAAGTGCGCCACCAGCGGTGAAAGTGGCTGGCTGTACGAACTGGATTATGAAAATGGCGGCAGACTCGCCCAATCCTTCGATTTGAACAACGACTCCCAGTTCAACGACAGCGACAAGGTTACCATCACAGAAGGCGATCAAAGCATTAATGTCACCGGTGCTGGTAAAAAAAGCGCGGTTGGTATTCCCACCGCCCCAAGCATTCTGAAGGATGAAGAAAACTCTAAAAAAATTAAATATACAACCGGCTCCACCGGAGGTACTCCAGAAGCAACCAGTAACTCTGCTACCGCCACGGCTACCAAGCAAGGGCGGCAATCCTGGCGGCAAATCTTTATCGATTAACCTTGAGGAGAAACCGGACATGCTTAACCATCCATATGTGCGAAAATGGCTCTATCTGCTCCTGGCTGCATTGATGGGTCCGGTATTGGCATGGGCTGAAGAATCCCAGTATTCCCACCAGGGAACTGTGGAACAATTACGGCGGGATGGACGTACCCTGATTGTGGCCATAAAAAATGGCTCTGACGATGTGCAATATAAAGAATTCTGGCTTTCCACCACCCCACCGGTCATCATCCACGCCATGGATGGCTCTGTAGGCGGTAAAAAGTTGTTGCGACCTACTGTAAAAATCGGCTTCAATACGGGACTCTACGCCAAACCTGAAATTTTACTGGTGCCGGAAATCTGGGTGTTGTCCGCTCCAATACCTCCCAGGGATTGATCCCCTTTTTCGTCATAGCCGATTGTAATAAAGAGTATTCGCGTGTTAGAATGGTGGTCTTGGGTATCGCAGGGGGCGGTGATTCATCCTCTCCCATGCATCATTGTTCAAATATATCAAACGGAAAATAGAACATGGCCAATGTGGTGGTGGTGGGTTCCCAGTGGGGAGATGAGGGCAAGGGCAAAATTGTGGATCTGCTCATGGATCGCGCCGACGTGGTTGCCCGTTTTCAAGGTGGCCACAATGCCGGGCATACCCTGGTGGTGGATGGCAAAAAATATGTCCTGCACCTGATTCCTTCCGGTATCGTGCGCCCAGACAAGGTGAGTGCCATTGGCAACGGGGTGGTGCTGGATCCCGAATCCCTCATCCAGGAAATTCATAATCTGGCCAACCTGCATATTTCGGTCAACAGCAACAACCTGAAAATTTCCCCCCTGGCCGCCGTCATCTTCCCCTACCATCGGGAGCTGGATGTGGCACGGGAAAAACGTAAAGGCAAAGGCAAGATCGGCACCACCGGTCGCGGCATCGGTCCCGCCTACGAAGATAAAATTGCCCGTCGCGGCATCCGCATGGGAGATTTATTCAATCGCCCCACCTTTGAAGCCAAATTGCGGGACAACCTGGCCCTGCATAACTTTATGCTGGAAAACTACTACGGCTCCAGCACCTTCAACTTTGAATCCTTAAGGGACGACACCCTGCGCATGGCCGATATCCTGGCCCCCTACGTGGAAGATGTCTCCCTCTATCTCCACCAGGCCATGGCCCAGGGCAAATCCATCATGTTTGAAGGTGCCCAAGGTGCCCTCCTGGATATCGACCACGGCACCTATCCCTTCGTCACCTCCTCCAACACCGCCGCAGGCAACGCCGCCAACGGCACCGGCGTGGGACCACGGGATCTGCACTACGTACTGGGCATCGCCAAAGCCTACACCACCCGCGTGGGTGGCGGTCCCTTCCCCACCGAACTGGAAGACAGCGTGGGCGAACACTTGGCCACCGTCGGCCACGAATTCGGCTCCACCACCGGACGCCCCCGCCGTTGCGGCTGGTTCGACGCCGTGGTGGTACGCCATGCCATCCGCACCAGCAGCATCACCGGACTGACCATCACCAAACTGGACGTGCTGGACGGCCTGGAAAAAATTAAAATTTGCGTCGGCTACTCCCGTAACGGTCAACGGCTGGATACCATGCCCGCAGATATTTCCGTCCTGGAAACCTGCACCCCCATCTACGAAGAGATGGCTGGCTGGAACAAGCCCACCGCTGGCGTCACCCAATGGGACGAGTTGCCCGATGAAGCCCACGCCTACCTGAAACGGCTGGAAGAGCTGACCGGTGTTAAAGTCGATATCGTCTCCACCGGTGCGGATCGGGATCATACCATCATCCTCCACCATCCCTTTTCCTGATCAAGAAAAGCAGGAAGGAGCAGCTCATGCAAATTGATAATGCAGTCCTGGATCAGATCACCCAGCGTATCCTGGGCATCTTTGAAGCCGTCGGCGATACCCACCAAGAAATGGTGCGTAAAGTTCGCGGTGTGGTACAAGAAGGGGTGGAACACTTCGACCTGGTGGATCGGGTGGAATTTGAAGCCGTTCGCCAACTGCTGGCCAACACCCGCATCAAAGCCGACGCCCTGGAAAAACGGGTCAACGAACTGGAAGCCGCCCTGGCGGAAATTTCTGATAAATAAAGGGGAACTTCATGGCCAAAACCTACCTGGCAGGGGAATGGATTGATACCGGCAAAGTGCTGGAAGTGGTCAACCCGTTTGATGGTCAGGTGGTTGGCCAAGTGGCCCAATGCGGTGCCAAGGAGATCGATCAAGCCCTCGATGCCGCCCAACAAGCCTTTCGCCACACCAGGGCCATGGAACCCTACCAGCGGGCCGCTGTCCTCTCCTTCATTCGCGACAAGATGACCCAGCGCAAGGAAGAGTTCGCCCGCACCCTCAGCCAGGAAAACGGCAAAACCATCAACGAAGCCCGCCTGGAAGTGGCACGCGCCATCGCCACCTTTGATATTGCCGTGGGGGAATCCACCCGCATCTACGGGGAAGCCTACGATCTGGCCATCAATCCCATGGCCTCCCGGCGCAAGGCCATTGTCCGCCATTATCCGGTGGGGGTGGTCTCTGCGGTTGCCCCTTTCAACTTTCCCCTCAATCTGGCCATCCATAAAATTGCCCCAGCCCTGGCAACCGGTTGCCCAGTGGTCCTGAAACCAGCCTCCAAAACCCCACTCACCGCCATGCTGCTGGCAGAAGTTATCGCCGAATCCGGCTGGCCCAAAGGTGGTTTTTCCGTGGTGGCCTGTGATCGTCATGCCGGTCAAATGCTGGTGGAAGACCCCCGCATTGCCCTGCTCTCCTTCACCGGCTCACCAGAAGTGGGCTGGAAGATGAAACAACAGGCAGGCAAAAAACGAATCGTCCTGGAATTGGGCGGCAATGCCGGTCTCATCATCGACCGGGATGTGCGGGATTGGGATTGGCTCATCAATCGGGCAGTCCTGGGAGCCTTCTATCAATGCGGTCAGGTGTGCATTTCGGTGCAACGCATCTATGTCCACCAGGATGTCATGGGCGAATTCCGCGCCCGCTTCCAAAAAGCCGCCGAAGCCCTGGTCAGCGGCAACCCTTTGGACGAATCCACCACCCTAGGCCCCATGATCGACCGCAGCAATCTGGAACGCCTGCAATCCTGGATCCAGGAAGCCCTGGAGCAAGGAGCCGGTCTGGTCACCGGCAATACCGTCGCCCCGGTGGGACAGGGACTCAATCTGTCCGCCACCATCCTGGAGGAGGTCAACCCCACCTGCCGCATCAATACCGATGAAGCCTTCGGCCCAGTGGTCACCCTCACCCCGGTCACCCATATGGAAGAAGCCTTCGAACTGGTCAACGACTCCCGCTTTGGTCTGCAATGCGGTATCTTCACCAACGACTTCCATACCACCATGAAAGCCCTGGATACCCTGGAAGTCGGCGGGGTCATCCACGACGATGTCCCCTCCTTCCGGGTAGACTCCATGCCCTACGGTGGTGTGAAAGATTCCGGCTTTGGTCGGGAAGGTATCCGCTATGCCATGCGGGATATGCTGGAAGAACGGGTCCTGGTCTACAAGGTGTAATCCATTCTGCAACTATCCCAAATCATGGTCCAGGGCATAGCGCACCAGTTCAGCCGTTGACCCCTCAATGGCCAGCTTCTCCTTGATCCGCCGACGATAGGTGGTCACCGTGCTGGTGCTCAAATTCAACTCCTCAGCAATCCCCGATATGGTGTAACCACGGGCAATCATGCGCAATATATTGCGCTCCCGTGGGGATAACAGTTCATGGGGCTGATTGCTCTTATGGTCTATCAGCTTGTGGGCCAGCTTTTCATGCATCCATTCCGACAAATATCTCTTGCCTGATGCCACCGTGTAGATGGCCTTGATCAACTCACCTGCCAATATTTGTTTATCCACAAATCCGTTGGCCCCCACCTGCAACGATTTGGTGGCCAGATAATCTTCCTGATGCATGGTCAAAATCAATATAGGCTGCTGACAGCCACGAGCACGGGCTTGGCGCACCACTTCGATACCATCCATATCTGGCAGGTTGATATCCAACAAGGCCACATCCCAATCGCCTTGGTTCATCAAACGCAAACCATCCCGCCCATTTTCCGCTTCATTGACAACCATCAGGTTGTTTTCATGGCTTAACAGGGCCTTAATGCCGTCACGAATAATGCCATGATCATCAATGATGATAATTCTAACCATTTCTGAACCTTATTTTTGTCAACAAAATGATGACAAGAAAATCATCATTTGCCCGATTGAAATACCAACAGTCCCCTGGTAGGTTTAGTCCCCATAAAGCGCGGTTGCTGAATAAGGGAAATTGACCAATCCATTAATAATATACTATTCGTTCACGTTTCGCCAGTCTTTGAAGTCATTTCTTCCCCCTCAATACAAACAAGCCAATTTTTTCTTCAATTACAAAAACTCAATATTTCCTAATCGGGTGTAATTTCACCCGGTTTTTTTAAACTCTAAAAAAAACTAGTATTTTTTATCGATTCAATTCTATAGATAAGGACAGTTGCTGCTGGGCGTTACGGGCTAATTTCAGCAACTCCTCCAATACTTCTGATAACTGTTCTGGTGGATGATCCGACTCTCGCGCCAGTTGTTCCAAATTGGCCGCCGCCCGATGCAAGGCAGTCAACCCCAAAAATGCCGCCCCACCACTTAGTTTATGTGCCCAGTTACGCAGTGGGGTGTTATCCTCCACCAACAAGGCAGACCACTCCTCTTGCCTCCCCTGTCGACATTGATCCACCAACTTACCCACAAGTTCCAATAAATTTTGTTGCCCCATGGCCTCCAAGAGGTGGGCAAGAACCTTCTCATCCAGGAGCGGGTCCTTTTGAACTTGGTCTGGAATCAGGGCAAAAAGTTCAGAACGCAATACTTCCATCTTTAATGGCTTGGCCAACACCCGATTCACCCCCGCCTGCATACACCGCTCATATTCATGGGCGGTCACATCTGCCGTCACCACAATGATGGGAATGTTCCGCCAAGGGACCTCCTGCTGGCGTATCCGACGGGTAGTCTCTACACCATCCATGTCCGGCATACGCAAATCCATGAGGATCACCTGGAAAGAGTCCCACTGCAACTCCTCCAAGGCATCCGCCCCCCGGTGCACCACCGTCACCCGATGCCCCTCATAGAGCAACAACTGTTTGATCACCTCCGCATTGACCCATTCATCCTCCACCACCAGAATAGCCAACGGAGTAACCTCAGCCGCCGGACGCTCCACCAGCGGAGGCTCTTGCAATAAAGAGGTGGTTTGCCCCTCTGCAATCCCATCCTCCTGCTTTTCCTCCTCTTGCAAAACCATCATCTCCCGTAAAGTGCCGTACAGTTGGTCAGCCGACTCCAACATGGATTGCAGATAGTGTTTTTGCAGGGGAGAAAGTTCTGTTTTACTTAAAAGTTGTCCCATGCCCAATAAACCATGCAGGGGTGTACGAATGTCGTGGCTTAAAAGGGATTTATGGGAGGATTCCCGCACCTGCTGTTTCATCCTGTGCATGGCATAAATCAATCCCAGCAACGACAAAGACAGGAGAATAAGCCAAACCACCCCACCCGCCACCTTCCAGCGCAATTCCATCAGCCATTCCCGCTGGCGCGACAGGGCAGATTGATTTTCCTCCTGAAGTTGAAAATAAACTTTATTTAACTCCTGAAAGGCATGGTTTAAACCTTCCCACATCGTGGTACGGACAGTAGCATCCTCAAACAAAGATTGCATATTGCGGGTAGCATCCATGGCAGCCTTGACAGAATTCAAAGCCGGGCGCAAAACAGGAAGTAAACTTGTATGCTGAATATCAAAAACGGCTAACAAATCGTGGAGGGCATCAACAGAAAGAGTAAGCTCATTCCGGTTTACCTGACTGGCCGATACAGAAACCCCATCAATGGCTCTTTCCAACCGGGAAACCGCCAGGATCACCTTGGCCAAATCCCCCTGGCATTGCCTGATCTTTTCCTTGGGAAACTCCTCACGCCATTGGGTAAGAAGCTGCCAACTCCCAACAACCACGGCCATACCAATCAGCCCGACCAGTGCCATGGCCAACCAAGTCCAACGATCAACAACCCATTTGCGCAGACTGGCCAACAAACCTTCCTCCCCAACCATGGTTCACCCTTTCACCTGCCATGGTTATAACAGAACCTCCTTCTTCTGCCAAAGAAATACCCTGCTGTGGCTCTGCGGAAAAAAATGGATGGGTCAACCTATTTTCTTCTTCCGGACATTCCACCTTGTAAAGCTCTACTTCAAGAGGCCCCTCTCTATACTTACCGCTCTTCACCCAAGTCAACGCCATGGTAAGCATTCTTCCCGTCTTGCAGGCAGGAAAAACGCAATTTTTACACTTGGCCTCGGTAAAGTTGTCTATAAGTAACGGGATGGCGTCGAACACTTCAAGCAATCTGGGCATGAGGGTCGGATGCTCCTGCCTCTGCAACCCTCTGACAACATCCAAGATAGCCAATTTTAAATCAACGATTAAATCATGTTCTTGGCGGCATATTTTATACATGGCCCTTCTCCTTCCACAAATCTTAATTATTTTTAAGAGAGAACTCGACAACATTGTTATTGCCAAGCCTACCCTCTTAACAAACAAATATTCATCTGGACGGAGAAAACCTTCGCACGTTCGATGCCATAATTGGAACTACGCTCTGCTGCTCAATATTTAGGCACTATTTATAGCCATCCATATCAGTAATCAATCAATTTGTTCCATATAGTTGTTACACCTCGTTCAGGAATGTTACAAAATGTAATGCAAATCTGTTAATCATATTCGGCCAATACCGCGTTTATGGTGGGAAATTTCCCATTTTCAACCCTTCGCCAACACCCCAACACGGGTTAAAAAAGCGATGATTTCATCCAATCCTTGTCCCGTCTTCATATTGGCAAACACGAATGGCCTGTCCCCCCGCTGCTTGCCTGCATCCCGCTCCATCACCTCCAGAGAGGCATTCACCATGGGGGCTAGATCAATCTTGTTGATGACCAATAAATCAGAACGGGTAATACCAGGCCCTCCCTTGCGAGGAATTTTATCCCCTGCCGCCACATCGATGACATAAATGGTGATGTCCGCCAGCTCAGGACTGAAGGTGGCCGCCAGATTGTCCCCTCCCGATTCCACCAGGATCACCTGCACATCCGCAAATTTTTTCATAAGCCGATGAATCGCCTCCAAATTCATGGAAGCATCCTCCCGAATGGCGGTATGAGGGCAGCCACCCGTCTCCACCCCCAGGATACGTTCCGGGGGTAACGCCTGATTGCGTACCAAAAATTGCGCATCCTCGGCGGTATAAATATCGTTGGTCACCACCGCCAAGGAATAGTGATCCCGCAAGCGTTGACACAATGCCAAGGTAAGGGCGGTTTTGCCCGATCCCACTGGTCCACCAATTCCCACCCGCCACACCGGATCTTTCATGCCCCACCCCTCAAGAACGAAACAAGCGACAATATTGGGTTTCATGACCACTGCTGGCCACCGCCAAACCTGGCGCAAAACTGCTCCAGGACTCCTCTTCCATCACCAACGCCCGCTCTACCAACACAGGCAGTGAGCTTGCCAGATCAAACAAAATTCTCTGCCCCGCCGTCTGCCCCAAAGGGACAATTTTCACCGCAGCCGTCACCTGATTTTCACACCAACTCCACAAATAGCCCGTCACCGCCTCCTCTGCCCCAATGCCCCAACCATGGGCTACCATGGCCCAACCTCCTGGGAAGGTCACGGGATCGAGGGCGGTGGCATACACATGGGGCGTCAACTGGCCCACCAGGCGAGACAAGGCATGGCCCATTTGCAAGGTTTCCTCCCGCAACTCCACCCCTTCCCGACTGGCCAGATAGATCGCCTCCCAACGACGAAAGGAAGCCTCCTCTCCCGCCGCCACCGCCTTTTGCATGGCCGTCAGCAAGGGTGCCTCAAACCTGGCCATGGGATAATGCAACAGGTTTACTATCCACTGGCGGGCCGTCTCCTCATCCCGAACCAGCCCCACCTGCACCGCCTGTTCCAAACCCTGGGAGTAGGCAAACGCCCCCACCGGTAAGATGGGACTGGCCAGTTGCAAAAGACGAAGCAAAGAAATGTTCATGAAAATTCATGAATATGACCCGACGCTACACCGCCGTGGTCATGGCTGGAGGAAACACTTCCCCGCTCCGGGGTAAACGGGGCCACCACCTCTTCACACACCCCTCCCAAGGCCGTCACCAGATGCACCAATAAATCATCCGGCAAAAACTGTAGATAATTCATACCAATCTCCACCGTGGCATGCCGATTTCCCAAATGATAGGCCAAACGCGCCAATTGCAAAGGATGGTGGGCTGTAACACGCAACAAACGCTCCGAGGTGGCCTCCACCTGGATGATTCGACCATCTTCCGCCTGCAATACATCGCCATGGCGCAAAAAATGTCCATGGGGCAGGCATATCTGGATAGGCTCTCCAGTGGGTCCAACAATCTGCACCCGGCTGCCAGCCCGCTGCTGCCAGGTGAGAGAAAGGTGTAATACAGGTTGGGCATGGGGTGTGGTAGGTTGTCGCAAAATCATGGCCGTGACCTGTCAAAAGAGAAAATAGCGTTGCGCCATGGGCAGCTCGGCCAAAGGCTGACAGGTAAGAAGCTGACCATCCGCCCGCACTTCGTAGGTTTCAGGATGGACCTCCATCACCGGTGTGTATCCGTTGTGGATCATCTCCCGTTTCGTCAACTTGCGACAGTTGGCCACCGGCCAAAGGGTTTTTGCCAGGCCCAAAGCCAAAACGGCCTCATTGGCCATGGCTGCCTGGGAAACAAAGGTCAAAGAGGTGGTCAACGCCTTACCAAACGCCCCGAACATGGGACGATAATAGACCGGCTGCGGGGTGGGAATGGAGGCGTTGGCATCCCCCATGGCTGCCGCCACAATCATTCCCCCCTTGATCACCATGGCGGGTTTCACCCCGAAAAAGGCGGGCTTCCACAATACCAGATCGGCCAGTTTTCCCGCTTCCACCGATCCCACCACCCGGCCAATACCATGGGTGATGGCAGGATTGATGGTGTATTTGGCCACATAGCGTTTGGCGCGAAAATTATCATGCCCCGCCGTTCCATCCTCCGGCAGTGCTCCCCGTTGTCGCTTCATTTTATGGGCCGTCTGCCAGGTACGTAATATCACCTCCCCCACCCTCCCCATGGCCTGGGAGTCGGAAGACATCATGGAGATGGCCCCCAAATCGTGGAGAATATCCTCTGCGGCAATGGTCTCCCGGCGGATTCGGGATTCAGCAAAGGCCACATCCTCGGCAATGCCCGCATCCAGATGATGGCATACCATGAGCATATCCAAATGCTCATCAATGGTATTGACCGTATAAGGCCGGGTGGGATTGGTGGAAGAGGGTAGCACATGACTCTCCCCCACCACCTTTAGAATATCCGGGGCATGACCACCACCCGCGCCTTCGGTATGAAAGGTGTGGATGGTCCGTCCTTTAAACGCCGCCAGGGTATTTTCGACAAATCCGGCTTCATTCAAGGTGTCGGTATGAATGGCCACCTGAATATCCATCTCATCGGCCACCGACAAACAAGTATGGATGGCCGCCGGGGTGGTACCCCAATCTTCATGCAATTTCAAACCCATGGCTCCGGCGGCCACTTGTTCCCGCAAAGGCTGGGGCAGACTCACATTGCCCTTGCCAAAAAATCCCAAATTGACGGGAAAGGCTTCTGCCGCTTCCAACATGCGATGGATATGCCAGGGACCAGGGGTGCAGGTGGTGGCACAAGTTCCTGCCGCAGGCCCCGTTCCACCTCCCAACAGGGTGGTGACACCACTATAGAGGGCCTCTTCCACCTGCTGTGGACAAATAAAATGGATGTGGCTGTCAATACCGCCCGCCGTGAGAATCAACCCCTCCCCAGCGATAATTTCGGTGGCCCCACCAATGGCCATGGTCACCCCTGGTTGAATGTCCGGGTTGCCCGCCTTGCCAATTCCGACAATGCGTCCCCCCCGCAATCCCACATCCGCCTTGACAATTCCCCAATGGTCCAGGATCAAAGCGTTGGTGATGACCGTATCCATCACCTCTGCCGCCAACCGTTGGGATTGCCCCATGCCATCACGGATCACCTTACCCCCACCAAACTTGACCTCTTCACCAGGAATGGTGAAATCCCGTTCCACTTCAATCCACAAATCGGTATCGGCCAAGCGTAGACGATCACCGGTGGTGGGTCCATACATTTGGGCATAGGCTTGCCGGGAAAGGGTCGTCATGCTGGCAACCCTCCCATGATCTGACCGTTGAAACCATAAATTTGTCGATCTCCTGCCAAAGCAACCAAGGTCACCGTCCGATTTTGACCCGGCTCAAAACGCACGGCTGTTCCAGCAGGAATATCCAATCGATAACCCAAGGCCACCGCCCGATCAAAATCCAGGGCAGCGTTCACCTCATAAAAATGGTAGTGGGAACCCACCTGAATGGGGCGATCCCCCCGATTGGCCACCGTGAGGGTGATGGTTGGGCGTCCCACATTGATGGCCATATCACCGGGTTGCACACGTAATTCGCCGGGAATCATCTTCCAGCCTCCTTGATCCTGATTCAGACAATGGGATGGTGCACCGTCACCAGTTTGGTGCCATCGGGAAAAGTGGCTTCCACCTGGATTTCCGGAATCATCTCCGCCACCCCTTCCATGACCTCTTCCCGACTGAGCAAGGTGGTGCCATAGCTCATGAGATCGGCCACCGAACGACCATCCCTGGCCCCTTCCAGCAAGGCCGCCGTAATGAAGGCAACCGCTTCGGGATAGTTCAGTTTGAGACCACGATTTTTCCGCCGTTCTGCCAACAAACCAGCGGTAAAAATCAATAACTTGTCCTTTTCACGGGGTGTGAGTTCCATGCTTACTCCTTCAGGTATTCCAAATGCGCGGCCATTGGGCAGGCTGACCCGTCACCAACGGACGCAACTCAAGCCAAATCTGGCGTAACCAATGACGCAGGGCTTCACTCTCCTGGGACAGGCCACGGACGATCAACACCCTGGGTAAGGCGGTCACCCCACCCCAAACCGACGCAGGTGGTGTACATGCGCGGCACAAATCCCGCCAGTCATTCTCCACTTCCGGTCCCGCCACCACCAAATGACCGCTGATGCCATAACCAGCCCAACCCGACGGTGCAGCAAGACAGGGAGCACCCCCTTCCACCACCCCTTGTTCCCACCATAAGGGATGGTGTTGATCCCAAATACGATTGGCAAAAACCAGTTTGCCCTGCAAAAAACGTTCACCACTGGCCTGGCGTCCGAGACAGAGCATATCCATGCCCACAAAGGTGGCCCCTGGGGCAAGATGGACGGCCAGCCCCCAATCCACCCTGGCACCATCGTAGACCGTATTTTCCTGGGGCAACCATTCCAAAATCGCCCCCGTTTCCAGATGCAAGGTAACCTGTTGCCTGGCCACCGCCCCGGTGGAGCCATACCATTTTCCTGCACCAGGGGTGGTGATCAAGCCATGGCTTTTTTCCTTTAGGTGGACCTCAATTTGTAACCCATCACCCGCCACCACCCCACCAGGAGGATGCAAAAGAATGAGGTGACAGACCGATTCATCTTCTGGATAGAAGGGCTTTTGCAGCCGCAAGGGTCCCCAATGACGGCGGTGAGCCAGCACGGTGCGCTGCTCCCGCCGTTCCAACCCCACCTCAAGGCGGGCCTGCCAACCTTCATTAAACTGCAAGACGCTGCCGAACCCCATCCTGCTCCATTCCTTCCCCCAATCCGGCCATGACCATCTCCCCTCTCTCCATCAATAAATAATGGTCCGCCAGGGCACGGGCGAAGTCATAATATTGTTCCACCAACAGGATGGACATGGAGCCTTGGGCGGTGAGATGACGAATCACCTTTTCAATATCCTTGATAATGGAGGGCTGAATCCCTTCCGTTGGTTCGTCCAGGATCAACAAACGGGGCGAAGCGGCCAGGGCGCGACCAATGGCCAACTGTTGCTGCTGCCCCCCGGAGAGATCCCCTCCCCGGCATTTACGCATATCCCACAAAACGGGAAAGGTTTCATAGATGGAGGATGGCAAGGGAGTTCCGGCAGGTTTACTGGCCAAGCCCATGAGGAGATTTTCTTCAACCGTCAGCCGGGGAAAAATTTCCCGCCCCTGGGGGACATACCCCAACCCGGCCCGCACCCGATCATGGGAGGGTGCATGGGTCATCTCTTTGCCATCCATTAAAATACGGCCTTGTTTAACCTTCACCAATCCCATCAGGCAGCGCATGAGGGTACTTTTACCCACCCCATTTCGTCCCAACAGGGTGGTCACCTTGCCTGCCGGGACGGCAAAGGAAATTTGCCGCAAAATGTGGCTGCCCCCGTAATATTGATCAAGATTTTCCACCTTCAGCATGGTCAGCGTCCCAAGTAGACTTCAATCACCCGTGGATGGTTTTGCACATCCCTCATACTGCCTTCTGCCAACACCGACCCCTCATGCAGAACCGTCACCTTGCCCCCCAATTGAGTGACAAAGGGCATGTCGTGTTCCACTACCACCAGGGAGTGGCGTCCTGCCAGGCTGAGAAACAATTCGGCGGTGTGTTCCGTCTCTTCATCGGTCATACCCGCCACCGGTTCGTCCAACAGGAGCAGTTTGGGTTCTTGCACCAACAACATACCGATTTCCAGCCACTGTTTTTGCCCATGGGAGAGCAAGCCCGCCGGACGGTCGGCCACCTTATGCAGGCGGATCACCTGTAACATGTGGGAGATCCGATCCAGGGTGGCATCATCCATACGGGCAAACAGGCTGGTACGGACGGATTTATTGGTTTTAACCGCCAATTCCAGATTTTCAAAAACCGTATGCCTTTCAAAAACAGTGGGTTTTTGAAATTTGCGCCCGATGCCTGCGTGGGCGATGTGGGGTTCGCTCATGCGGGTGAGGTCCATGGTTTGGCCAAAATAGACCATGCCGCTGTCTGGTCTTGTTTTGCCGGTGATCACATCCATCATGGTGGTTTTTCCCGCCCCGTTGGGTCCGATGATGCAACGCAACTCACCGGCATCAATGCTCAAGGAGAGGTTGTTGAGGGCACGGAAGCCATCAAAGGAGACGGTGACCTCCTCCAGGTAGAGGATTACCTTGTGGGAGATATCCAGTTGACCGGGGGTTAAGGCATGTCCCAAGTTGGCAACCCCATTGACGCTGTCGTCCAGGGGTTGGGTAGACTGTCGAAAGAGCATGGGTGTCATGATGTTTTACCTTTACCTGTCAAGCGCGACCACAGGGAGGCGATCCCCCCTGGCAGCCACAGGGTGACCACCACAAACAACAGTCCTAAGAAAAACAGCCAGTATTCGGGAAAGCTGACGGTAAACCAACTCTTGGCCAGATTGACGGCAAAGGCCCCCACCACCGGTCCCACCAGGGTTCCCCGCCCACCAACCGCCACCCAGATGGCAATTTCAATGGAATTGGCAGGGGACATTTCCCCTGGATTGATGATCCCCACCTGGGGCACATACAAGGCCCCCGCCAGGCCACACAGGACAGCGGAGAGGGTCCAGACAAACAGCTTGTACCATAAGGGTTGATAGCCAATGAACATCACCCTGGATTCGGCATCCCGAATGGCGGTAAGCACACGGCCAAATTTGCTTTTCATCAACCGGTGGGCCAGAAACAAAGTGGACAAGAGCAGGGCGGCGGAGAGGGCGAAGAGTACCCCCCGCACCTCTGGTGTGGTGATGGCAAAGCCCAGAATGCGTTTGAAATCGGTAAAGCCGTTATTGCCACCAAATCCCGTCTCATTGCGGAAGAAGAGCAACATGAAGGCATAGGTCAGGGCTTGGGTGATGATGGAAAAATAGACCCCCTTGATGCGGGAGCGAAAGGCAAAATAGCCAAACACAAAGGCCAGCAGACCAGGAATCAGGATCACCAACAAAAGGGCGACCAGGAAGGAATCGCTGCCGCTCCAATACCAGGGCAGCTCCTTCCAGTTGAGGAAGACCATGAAGTCGGGCAAATCCGTCTTGTAGACTCCATCCCGCCCGATGGAACGCATGAGATACATGCCAAAGGCATAGCCTCCCAGGGCGAAGAACAGGCCATGCCCCAGAGAGAGGATGCCCGCATAGCCCCAAATCAGGTCCATGGCCACCGCCACCACCGCATAACAAAGAATTTTGCCCCCCAGGGTAACCAGATGGCTGGAAAAGTGGAGTGGGTGATCAACGGGTACCGCCACATGCAAGAGGGGCAGGATAACCACGGTCAACAAGGTGGTGATGGCAAAAAACCAACCGTTACGGGTGAGGGTATTGAACATGGATCAACCCTCCACCTGCCGCCCTTTGAGGACAAAGAGTCCTTGTGGGCGTTTTTGGATAAAGATGATGATGAAGACCAAGAGGAGAATTTTGGCAATCACCGCCCCCAGCCACCCTTCCAACCATTTGGAGGCCAATCCCAACCCCAGGGCAGCCCAGACCGCTCCTGCCAGTTGTCCAACCCCGCCCAACACCACCACCAGGAAGGAGTCCACAATATAACCTTGTCCCATGTCTGGACCCACATTGGCCAATTGGGAGATGGCCACCCCACCCAAACCAGCGATGCCTGCCCCCAATCCAAAGGCGAGGGCATCCACCCAGCCGGTATGCACCCCCACACAGCCTGCCATGGGACGATTTTGGGTCACCGCCCGCACGAAGAGACCCAGACGGGTACGATTGAGTATCAGCCAGGTCAAAGCCAGCACCATCAGGGCAAACAGGGTGATCACCAGGCGATTCCAGGGCAACACCACACCGGGCAGCAAGGTCACCCCACCCGACATCCAGGAAGGATTGGCCACTTCCACATTTTGTGCACCAAACAGCAGGCGAGCGGTCTGAATGAGCATCAGAGAAAGCCCCCAGGTGGCCAGCAGGGTTTCCAGGGGGCGACCATAGAGCCAGCGAATGACGGTGCGCTCCAAAAGGATGCCCACCAGAGCGGCGGCCAGAAAGGCAACAGGAATCGCCACCAGCAGATAGGCATCCACCGCTTGGGGAAAGTGGCTGCGAAACAGGGTTTGTACCCCGTAGGTGGCATAGGCCCCGATCATCAACAATTCACCGTGGGCCATATTGAGAATACCCATTACCCCATAGGTGATGGCAAGACCAAGGGCGGTCAACAAAAGGATGGAGGCCAGGGAGAGACCACTGAATAAACTCCCCACCGCCTCCCCCACCGCCAGGCGTAAATTCACCCGATCCAGGGATTGCCGTGCCTGACGGACCACCGCTTCATGGGCTTCTTGTCCTGGTTGCAGCAGACGGGTCAAAATGGATTTTACCGCCGGGCGGGAGGAGTCGCCCAAGGTTTTCACCGCCAACAGACGGACTTCCGCATCTTTGCTGGTTAAGCGGGCCAGGGCCAGCCCCAGGGTGAGGGAGTCCCGAATATCTTGATCATTTTCTTGTTGCAATGCTTTTTCCATCACCGGCACCATGGAAGCCGTTGCCTGATTTTCCAATGCCCCGGCAGCGGTCAATCGAATGGATCGTTCAGGACTGAAAAGACGTAATAAAGAGAGGCTGTTGGCTATTTCTTTGCGCAGGCGGTTGTTGATGGTCACCAATTGACCCCCTTCCCCTGCCACCACTTCCCCGGTCAAGACATCCAGCCGTTGGTTGCCTTCCTTGCGGAGCAGGCGATCTCCCACCTGGAACAATCCCTCTTCCGCCATGGCCTTGAGCACCGTTTCTGCCTGCCGGGGATCACCGGTGGTCATTAAACGTCCCATGGCAGCGATGCGTACTTCTGAGGAGCCGGTGGTCAAATCCCGTAACAATCCTGCATCCCAATCGGCCACCAGAGGAGAACTCCAGATGAGACCAAAAAGGGCCAGGAGCAGCAGGCGTGGGAGGTGCAAAATCAAACCCATGTAAGTTCCCTTCCCAAAGAATGGGGGAGCCGGGAGCATGCTCCCGGCTCCGGCGACTCAAGGCGTGGGTTGATCGGATTTCTTGTCGTTACCGGGGATGAAGGGACTCCAGGGGGCGGCCCGCACCGGACCAGGCGTCTTCCACACCACGTTGAACTGGCCGTCGGCTTTCACCTCACCGATGAAGACGGGCTTGTGGAGATGGTGATTTTTTTCATCCATCTTGATTTCAAAGCCGGAGGGGGCTTTCATGCTCTGACCGGCCATGGCGGTGATGACGGCATCCACCTCGGTGGTTTTGGCCTTTTCCACCGCCTGTTTCCACAGATGGATTCCGATATAGGTAGCCTCCATGGGATCGTTGGTCACCACCTTGTCGGCGTTGGGCAATTTTTGTTTTACAGCCCAATCTTTGTACATTTTGGTGAACTTATCGTTTTCGCCATTTTGCAACGACATGAAATAGTTCCAGGAGGCGAGATGGCCCACCAGGGGTTTGGTATCCACCCCACGCAGCTCTTCTTCGCCCACCGAGAAGGCCACCACCGGGACATCGGTGGCTTTCAGGCCAGCGTTGCCCAATTCTTTGTAGAAGGGAACGTTGGAGTCGCCGTTGATGGTGGAGATAACAGCCGTCTTTTTGCCTTCGGCGGCAAATTTTTTAATCTTGGCGATGATGGTTTGATAGTCTGCATGGCCAAAAGGGGTGTACTCTTCCATGATATCGGCGTCGGTGATTCCTTTGGCATTGAGGAAGGCGCGCAATATTTTGTTGGTGGTACGGGGATAGACGTAGTCGGTGCCCAACAGGACAAAGCGGGTGGCTCCGCCCCCATCTTCGCTCATGAGATATTCAACGGCTGGAATGGCCTGTTGGTTGGGCGCGGCTCCGGTGTAGAAGACATTTTTTTCCAGCTCCTCTCCCTCATATTGAACCGGGTAGAAGAGCAGGCCATTTAATTCTTTGAAGACGGGCAACACCGATTTGCGGGAAACGGAGGTCCAGCAACCGAAGACCACGGCCACCTTGTCCTGGGCGAGAAGCTGGCGGGATTTTTCGGCGAAGAGGGGCCAGTTGGAAGCAGGGTCCACCACCACCGGTTCCAATTTTTTGCCCAGCACCCCACCCTGGCTGTTGATCTCCTCGATGGTCATCAGGGCGGTTTCTTTGAGGGCGGTTTCCGAGATGGCCATGGTGCCGGAGAGGGAGTGGAGAATACCCACTTTGATGGTCTCGGCTGCCAGGGCATTCATGGACAGGGAGGTTCCCAGGGCGAGAGTTCCGGCCATCAGGGTTAACACCTTGAGAAAGCTACGTCTTTGCATGGACACGCTCCTTGCTGAAAGGGAAAGTGGAAGGACTGGATACCACTATCTTTCCATCTGGCAAGTTTCGCGCCAAAAAATTTTATTTATTTTTCAAATAGTTGTGAAATAAATTTTTCAAGAACAAAAATAATGACGCATTATTAGGCATCATTGCTATTTGAAGATGATTAGAGAATAAGCAAAGTCTAACCTTTGCGTGGATCCATGGCATCCCGCAGGGCTTCGCCGATAAAGTTGAGGAGCAGCATCATACCCACCAGCACCACGAAGGTGGTGAGGGAGAGCCACCAGGCTTCAATGTTGGCCTTGCCCTGGCTGAGCAATTCCCCCAGGCTGGGGGTGGAGGGAGGGACACCCAGACCGAGAAAATCCAGGCTGGTCAAGGCCAGGATGGCGGCAGAGATGCGAAAGGGCAGGAAGGTGATCACCGGGGTCATGGCGTTGGGCAGCAGGTGACGGACGATGATGGACCAGTCGGAGACCCCCAGGGAGCGGGCGGCTTTCACATAGACCATGTTACGCCCCCGCAAAAATTCGGCCCGCACATAGTCGGCCAACCCCATCCAGCCGAAGAGGGCCAACAGGATCAACAAAAGGAGAATGCTGGGATTGAAGATGCCTGCGAAGATGATCAACAGGTAGAGTTCCGGCAGTGCCCCCCATATTTCGGTAAAGCGTTGAAAATAGAGATCGGTTCGACCACCAAAATAGCCCTGTACCGCCCCCGCCACCACCCCCACCACCACACCGATGACGGTAAGGGCCAGGGCAAACAGGACCGAGAGACGAAAACCATAGAGCAACCGGGCCAATACATCCCTGCCCCGATCATCGGTGCCCAATAAATTAACACCGTCGGGTGCAGCAGGGTTGGGGCGGTTCAACTGGCGATTGATGGAGCCGTAACTGTGGGGATTGGGGGGAAAGATGACCCAATTGCCGTTGCGGGTGATCTGTTCCAGCACAAAGTGGTCCTTGTAATCCGCCTCGGTTTCAAAATCCCCTCCAAAGGTGGTCTCGGCATAGCTGTTCCATAGGGGGAAATAATAGTTTTTCTCATAATAGACCACCACCGGTTTGTCGTTGGACAAAATTTCCGCAAACAGGGAGGTACCGAACAGCAACACAAAGATCCACAGGGACCAATATCCCCGTTTGTGGGATTTAAACATGGCCCAACGACGGCGGGCTATGGGGGAGAGGGTTAGCATGGTGTGGGTTGTGGGATGGATATGGGTTTATTGCCAACGGGAAGCAGTTTACACCCTTTTTGCATAAATTCGTTCCTTAACCTTAAATAATCTGGATCCCGAATATTTAAACCGCTGCTGGAGACAACCACCGCATAGAGGCAAGAACAATCTTGGAGTAGCCCATGTAATCGTTGCAAAGAGTGCCGTAGCTGTTCCAACCCCTGTTTATACTTATTGCCCTTCAGTTCAACCAGGATCGCCTGGGAGGGAAGGTGACTTTCTTGTGGAATTTTCAAAAGCAAGTCACAAGATTTTTGCCCATCGATTTCTTTCAATAGGCCACCATCTACCGCATAAATGCAGTAATGTATGGAAGATTCGTTCATAATGACCAGTTTATTTCTACTTGGCCCACCCCCAGCCTCATCATTAAATATTTTTCTTCTATCCCTTCCTGAGTATAATTGATTGGTTGCATCAAGACAACCACATGTTGACTTTGCATCCCCTTTCATTTTCGATACTCCAGATCAAACAATCGATCATTTTCATCATCAATTTCATCCATTACCTTATGAATGGGTCCCACATCCATCAATCCCAAATCCGGGTCGATAACACACTGGGCATGGCCATCTTTGAGCAAATAGGCCCCAACTCTGGAACCGTCGATCCACAAATGGGGATTGATAATTTTTTCTGCGGCTTTATTGGATTGCCCCTCTCCCACATCCTTGGCATAGATCAAATTGTTCAAGGCACTGATCATGTAAGGACTGTGGGTTGTCATAACAACTTGATTTCCATATGAATTAAAAAACAACCCCAACAATTCGGCCATAGTTTTTTGCCCCTCTGGGAAGAGGTGTCCTTCCGGCTCTTCAACAATTAGGGCGGTATTTTGATTTTGACGAAGAATAGAATCCTTGATCACTTCTACCAACCAAGCGGCATCCTTCTGACCTGAAGATGCCCTAGCCAGAGGAATAACCTTTTCTATAGGGGAATTGGTTACCTTATCATTCGCTACAAAGGAGAACAGGTCACCCATGAATCGGGGAAGCAGTGTCCCACGCAAAATCCGCTGTGCCAATATCTCCACTAACTGGCCAGGTAAATCTTTGGACTCCTTTTTTCCTCCCTCTTTTCTAATCTGATTAATGAGTTCAAAAAATTCAAGTTCTCCAAGAGATAAATCTTTTGGAAAAGCCAAACCAACGATATTTGCCCTATCAGTAGGAATATTTATAACCTCATTTTTAGCAGAGAGCTTTCTTATAAATTCCAGATACTTTTTATTGACAGCTTCATATTGATTCCACCCTTTGAGATTTTTCGATAATTGAAGAGCCAACTTAATATTATCATGATGTTCTCTTATTACCTTCAGAAATTCATAACTAAATATAACACCATCCAGATTAAACTCAATAAAAACATTTCCTGTCCAATTAAGCCTAACTCGCCCATTTTCATACACACAGTCTGACCAGATTTTCTTCAGATCCTCTTTTAGACCAGACAAATCTAAACTGGCAGGAAATCTATTTTCATTCCATATGGGAGAAGCAACAAAACGATGAATTGCATCTGGCAAACTATAAAAATAATGGATCACCCTTGATAAGGTACTCTTGCCACTGGCCTGCGGACCAATAAAAACCATAAAATCCTTTAACGTCAATTCCACATTCGTTAAAGGCCCCAATTCATGGATTTCGATACGCGGATAATTCATGGTAAACCTTTTAAACATTCAGCCCCCAACACCTTTGGGGGCTGATGCCATAAGCCTTATGGAGAGACCGACCGGATTTCCTCCTGCAAAGCCGCCACCACCGCCAAAGGATCAGCAGCATTGCGAATGGGACGGCCTACCACCACATGATCGGCCCCATTGAGGATGGCCTGGCGGGCGGTGACGATGCGTTTTTGATCGTCGCTGTCATCCAGCACATTGGCCCCCGGACGAATGCCAGGGGTGACCACATAAAAGTGATCCCCCATTTCCTTACGCAAACGGGCCGCTTCCAGGCCGGAAGAGACCACTCCATCACAACCGGCATCAATGGCCCGCTTGGCGCGCCAGTAGACAAAATCTTCGATGGAAGCGGTCATGCCCATGGCTTCCATGTCGGCCAGGCCAAAACTGGTGAGCACCGTCACCGCCAGAATGCGGCTCTCTCCCCTGCTCTCCACCGCCGCCCGAATGATGGGTTCGTTACCGTGGACGGTGATGAAGGTGGCACCCAGGTTGGCCACCTGGGCCACCGCCAGCTTCACCGTCTCCGGCACATCGAAAAATTTCAGGTCCAACATCACCTTGCAACCCCGTTGGCGGATCCAGTCGATCAAGCCCTGGCTGTCCTCCGCCAAAAAAAGTTGCAGGCCCACCTTGAAAAATTTCACCCGGCTTTCCAAACGCAATACCCACTCCTTGGCCAGGGCTGCGGTGGGAAGGTCCAGGGCAAAGATGATGCGTTCATCCAGAGGGATGGCAGGTTTACGCATGGAGATCACTCCACCACAATTTTGGGAAACTTGCTGGCCTGGTGGTTGAGAACCGCAATGCGGGATGCCAGGGCAGCGGCAATATCCTGATAGGTTTTCGCCTGCGGGCTGTCGGGTTTGGAAATCAATACCGGCGTACCGGCATCGGAAACCTCCCGAATGATTTCATCCAACGGCACCTCTCCCAGGAAGGGAATCCCCGCCTGATTGGCCTCCCGACGGGCACCACCATGGGAGAAAATTTCCGCCCGATGACCACAATCAGGACAGATGTAATAGGACATGTTTTCCACCAGGCCAAGAATAGGCACGTTCACCTGGCGAAACATGGCGATACCCTTTTTCACATCCGCCAAGGCCACATCCTGAGGGGTGGAGACGATCACCGCTCCCGTCAACGGCACCTTTTGGGTGAGGGTCAACTGGGCATCCCCAGTACCGGGAGGCAGATCGACGATGAGATAATCCAGTTCGCCCCACTCCACATCCCGCAACAATTGTTCAACCGCCATGCCCACCATGGGACCACGCCAAATCATGGGGGCATCCTCTGGCATGAAAATGCCCATGGACATGGCCTTGAGACCATAGGCTTCTAAAGGATGCAGTTTTTTACTGGAGCCATCCTCCAACCCTTTGGGCTTGCCTTGCAGATTGAGCATGCGGGGTAGGCTGGGTCCGTAAATATCCGCATCCAGAATACCCACCCGCGCCCCGGTCATTTGCAGGGCAAGAGCCAGATTGACGGCGGTGGTGGACTTGCCCACCCCACCCTTGCCAGAAGCCACCGCCACCACATTGCGCACCCCCGGTAACAGGGCACTGTTGGCAGAGGCTTTGGAGGCCCGGACCTGGGCGGTCATGGTTACCTGTACCTGGGTCACCCCCGGCAGAGCCGCCACCACATCGTGGGATTGCTGTTTCAAACGATCCTTCACCGGACAGGCCGGGGTGGTCAGCTCCACTTTAAAGGAGACCTCACCACCATGGATCTCCACATCCTTGACAAATCCCAGTGCAACGATATCCCGATGGAGATCTGGATCCATCACCGCCCTAAGAGCTTGTAATACTTGATCACGGGTTACTGCCGCCATAATGATCCTCGCTTTGCCGATCCTTGGTCATCTTGTTGCCGGGAAGGGAAAAAGGGAGACACACTCCTCCCCAACTATCATGTCAAGGATACCTTCCTGCCTTGGCCAGTCAAGGTTCCCCCGTTAAAATGGAAATTTACTTCCACTAATCAGCCATCACTAATATTTATTTTTTCCATTTACCGGTGAAGGAAGGATGTGTATTTTCTCCCCCAAATGGTGAAAATCGAAACGGGTGGTATTCCGTCAGCTCATGCTATGGAACGGGAAGAATCGGTATGGAAATTTTCTCCGAATACGCACTGTTAATCGTCGGGGCAGTCCTGGTCAACAACTTTGTTCTGACCAAATTTTTGGGAATCTGCCCCTTTCTGGGGGTTTCCAAGAAGGTGGAAACCGCCATCGGCATGACCTACGCAGTGATCTTCGTCATGGCCCTGGCCTCCTTGATCACCTGGCTGGTCAATCGCTTCCTGCTCATGCCTTTGGATTTGGCCTATCTGCAAACCCTTTCGTTCATCTTGATCATTGCTGCACTGGTGCAGTTTATCGAGATGGTGATCAAAAAGGTGAGTCCCAACCTCTATGCCGCGCTGGGCATCTACCTGCCCCTGATTACCACCAACTGTGCTGTGTTGGGCGTGGCCCTTATCAATGTGCAGCTTGAGTTCAACCTGATCAAGGCCACCCTCTATGGCACGGCAGCCGGGGCTGGTTTTGGCCTGGTGTTGATCCTGTTTGCCGGTATTCGCGAACGTCTGGCTTATGCAGATGTCCCCGTTTACTTCAAAGGTTCCTCCATCTCATTGATCACCTCCGGTCTGCTCTCCCTGGCATTCATGGGCTTTGCGGGACTGGTAAAATAACGACGCGCCCTACATGAGGAGCACACCATGATCGAGGCGGTTCTCAGTATGAGCGGGTTGGCCCTGGCGGCGGGTATCGGCCTGGGCATTGCCGCGAAAAAGTTTTATGTGGAAGCCAGCCCCATCGTTGCCCAGTTGGAAGGTGTTCTGCCTGGCACCAATTGTGGCAACTGCGGCTTTCCTGGTTGTTCAGCCTATGCCCAAGCCATGGCGGATGGGGCAGCCGATGTCAACCTCTGCACCCCTGGTGGCAAAACCACCATGGAAGAGGTGGCCATGGTGCTGGGGGTGGAACCCAAAGGCATGAACGATGACGCAGGCCCACAAGTGGCCTACGTGGACGAAGCCGCCTGCATCGGCTGCACCGCCTGCATCAAGGCTTGCCCGGTGGATGCCATCGTGGGCGGTAACAAACAATCTCACACGGTGATCGTGGAATTTTGTACCGCCTGTGAAAAATGTGTGGAGCCATGCCCGGTGGATTGCATCCACATGGTGGCCAAACCCAAAACCCTCTTCGACTGGCGTTGGGAAAAACCGACAGGGCCGTTGCATTGAGGAAACTGGTTGCGTAACCGGCGGTGTGAAGCCTCTCTTCACACCCACTGACGCGGAGGTCTTTGTATGGGAATTGTGGCCAACGTCTTGAAGTCGTTTCATGGCGGTGTTCATCCGAAAGAGTTTAAAGAGCTTTCGGAAAAGTGCCCCATTGAACCTGTACCCATGCCCAAACGCCTGTTCGTCCCCCTGCATCAGCATTTGGGAACCCCGGCTGATGCGGTGGTGCAAGCAGGTCAGAAGGTTAAAAAAGGGGATTTGCTGGGCAGTGCCGGTGGATTCGTCTCCGCCCCGATCCACGCCCCCACCTCCGGTACGGTGGTGGAAGTCACCGATTACACGGTAGGACATCCCTCCGGCTTAACCATGCCCTGCGTCGTCTTGGAGCCGGATGGTGAAGATCAATGGTCCAGCAGCTTGCAAGGCATTGACAATCCCTTTGAGGCGGAACCAGAACTGATTCGCAACAAGGTGCGGCAATGCGGTATTGTGGGTCTGGGCGGAGCCACCTTCCCCTCCTTTATCAAACTGACGCCCCCCAAAGATAAACGGGTGGAGCTACTGTTGATCAACGGGGTGGAGTGCGAACCCTATCTGACCTGCGATGCCCGTTTGATGGAAGAACGGGCGGCAGAGGTGTTGGATGGGATTCGTATCATGATGGTGGCCCTGGGTACGGAAAAGTGCGCCATCGGCATCGAAAACAACAAGCCTGCCGCCATTCGTGCCATGCGCAAGGCGGTGGCAGAGGTTGCCCCTTCCATCCAGGTGATCTCCCTGCCGGTTAAATATCCGCAAGGGGCAGAAAAACAGCTCATTGAAGCGGTAACCCACCGTCAGGTTCCCTCCGGCAGACTGCCCATTGATGTGGGAGTGATTGTCCACAATGTGGGAACCGCCTATGCGGTGCGGGATGCGGTGCGCTTTGGTCGTCCCCTGATCTCCCGTATCGTGACCATCAGTGGTCAGGGAATCAAACGGCCTGCCAACCTGGAAGTGTTGATCGGCACCCCCATCTCCCATTTGCTGCGCCATTGCGGTGGTCAGCGTTATGGGGTGAAAAAGGTCATCAACGGCGGTCCCATGATGGGGGTGGCCCTGCAAAATCTTGAAGCCCCAGTGGTGAAGGGAACTTCCGGCGTGCTGGCCCTGCTGGAAGATGAAATTGTCCAATCCCCGGAACGCAACTGTATCCGTTGCGGTCGCTGCATCGATGTCTGCCCCATCTCCCTGGTTCCCACGGAAATGGCATGGCTGGCCCGCAACGACCTGTTGGATGAGCTGGCCGAGCACGACATTTTTGATTGTATCGAATGTGGCTCCTGTTCCTTCGACTGTCCCTCCACCATTCCACTGGTGCAGTATTTCCGTTATGGCAAACTGGCCATTCAAGCCAAGCGTAACGAAAAACGTAAGCTGGAAGAGGACAAAAAACGCACCAAAGCCAAAGAAGAGCGTCTGGCACGGGAAGCCGAAGAAAAAGAGCGCAAAAAAGCGGAGATGAAGGCCAAGGCCAGCGCAGGACGTACCGCCAAACCTGCTTCCACTACCGCTCCTGCCGCTCCAGCCGTAACCGAAGGTGTTGAGAGTGCCCCTGTCGCCAGTGAAGGGGAAGCCGCTCCCAAACTCACCCCGGCAGAACGGGCAGCACGGGCCAGAGCAGCCAAGGCTGCAACCCAACCCGCCGCCCTGGCACCGCCAACGGAAGCCGTTACCCAGCCTCCTGCAACCGAAGCCGTGAGCGAATCCCCCGTGACGGAAGCCCCCCCGGAGGTCACCACCGAAGCGGTGGCAACCACTCCCGTTGCGGTGACTGAAGCGGTTTCGCAACAACCCGTCGCGGAAGCACCTGCACCGGCAGAAGCACCTGCACCGGCAGAACCCTCTGCCGAAGATGCGGAAAAGGCGGCGAAAATTGCCCGGGCACGGGCAGCCGCAGCAGCGGCGCGGGCGGCAAAAGCGGCCAAGGCAGCCGCAGCAGCTACCCAACCCCCGTCAACCGAATCTTTGGAATAATCCCAAAGGCAACCGAACACAGAGAGTACCATGAGTCAATCAAACCTCTTGTTCAGCTCTTCGCCCCATACCCATAGTGGCGAAACCGTCCCGCAGATCATGAAGATGGTGATCTGGGCACTCATGCCAGCCGCCGCTTTGTCGGTGGTCATTTTTGGCTGGCCTGCCCTGCTGGTGATGGTGATTACCACCTTGTCCTGTGTGGTGACGGAGCAGTTATTCATCAAAATACGGGGCACCGTCTCTCCCATTGGCGACTATTCGGCGGCATTGACCGGCCTGTTGCTGGCCATGACCCTGCCCCCCTTCACCCCCTGGTGGGTGTGCGTGGTAGGGGGCGTCTTCGCCATCGCCATCGGCAAGCAGGTCTACGGCGGGCTGGGCCACAATATTTTCAATCCGGCCCTCATCGCCCGTGTTTTTCTGCTCATCAGCTTTCCGGTGGAGTTGACCTACTGGCCTGCTCCCAACTCCCTGTTTGGTGACCATGGGGTTACCCTGATGCAAGGGTTTACCATCATCTTGCAAGGACCGGCAGCAGCAGGTCTCGCCCTGGACAGCCTCACCTCAGCCACCCCCCTGGGCCAATACCGCATGGATCTGGGGCTGGGCAAAACCGTGCAAGAAGCCCTGGCAGCCATCCAGTTTAGCTATATCAAAGCCACCGGCGGTGATATTGGTGGCTCCCTGGGCGAAACCTCGGTGGTGCTGTTGACTTTGGGTGGCCTCTACCTGTTGCGCAAACGGGTTATCACCTGGCATACCCCCTTCTCCATGCTTGCCGGTTGTTTAATTCCGGCAGTGATCTTCTGGCAAGTGGATCCCAGCAAATATCCGGATCCCCTCTTCCACCTGATCACCGGCGGTTTGATCATGGGAGCCTTCTTCATGGCCACCGATATGGTGACCTCCCCTGTCACGGCCAAAGGCCAACTCATCTTTGGTTTTCTGTGTGGACTGCTTACCTATCTGATTCGTACCTGGGGGGGCTATCCAGAGGGGGTCTCCTTTGCCATCGTCATCATGAATGCCGCCGTCCCCCTGATCGACCAGTACACCAAGCCGGTTGCCTACGGAAAATCGCAGCGGAAAGGATAGGAGTCGGACCATGCCGGATTTTATCAAAATGGGGGTTTTCCTGATGGTCGTAGGTGCCATCGCTACCGCGTTGCTCGCCTATACCAATGATATTACCCAAGCACCCATTGCCGAAGCCAAACGGCAGGAGACCATGCAATCCTTGCGCATGATCCTGCCCGCCTTCGACAACGAACCAGACCGGGATACCAGAGAGCTGATCGATGGCTCTCTCAACAAAAAACAAAAACCAGTCACCTTCTTCCGCGCCAAAAAAGATGGCCAGGATGTGGGTGTCGCCTTCATGGTCACCGCCCCCGATGGTTATTCGGGTGATATCGACATCATGATGGGCATGGATACCACAGGGACGTTGACCGGCATCCGGGTGGTGGGCCACAAAGAAACCCCCGGCCTGGGTGACAAAATTGTCATCACCCAATGGCCGGAGTCCTTCAAAGGTAAAAATGCCACCAACATCCGCTGGGCCGTGAAAAAGGATGGGGGTGACTTCGACCAGTTTGCCGGGGCTACCATCACCCCACGGGCAGTGGTCAAGGCGGTCAAACGGGGTATTGACTATTTCAATGCCAATCAACAAAAAATCTTCCAACGGGGCGAAAAATGAGCAGTGCCAAGGATCTCATCAAGGAAGGTTTGTGGAGCAACAACCCGGTCTTTGTGCAAATGCTGGGCATGTGTCCCACCTTGGCCGTCTCTTCCTCGGCCATCAACGGCCTCGCCATGGGCATTGCGGTTATCTTTGTGCTCATGGGGTCAAACATTGCCATCTCCATGTTGCGTAAGGTGATCCCCAACGATGTGCGCATTCCCGCCTTCATCGTGGTCATTGCTACATTCGTGACCGTGGTGGACCTGATGATGAACGCCTTTGTCCACGACCTGCACAAGGTTTTGGGTATCTTCATCCCCCTGATTGTGGTCAACTGCATCATTTTGGGGCGTGCAGAAGCCTTTGCCTATGGCAATGGGGTTTTGATGTCTGCCCTGGATGGTTTTGTGCAAGGATTGGGCTTCACCTTCGCCCTGGTCCTGTTGGGTTCCATTCGTGAGTTTTTGGGGGCTGGCACCATCTTCGGTATTGCTGCTACCGGCGATGCCTTCCACCCAGCCCTCACCTTTATCCTGCCACCGGGGGCCTTTATCGCTCTCGGCTTTATCATGATGGCCTTTAACTGGATCAACAGCCGCAAGACCGCCTGATCCTGTTTTTGTCTCTTGGATGTAAAAAGGCATACCCTTCCCAGGGTATGCCTTTTTTTTGTCCGGGAGTACAAGACCCTTGTTACACCTTTCTTACCAACTGTTACATCTTGGAACACTATGTTACAAAACTAAGTTACAGATTTGACTCATTACATTTTTTGATTTGATTTAATTTAAAAATAAATTATGAAAATCAATGAGTTGATCTATATAGTAAATTTGGCAGATATTTTGCTTTCTAACAACGATATATAGCGATTCTGGATCTGAAAAGCAGGGGAAAACCCTTATTTGTTCAAGGAATTTTCCTATTTTATCCACAGCTTTCCAGCCTTCTATTTTAGAATAGATGCTGGTATACTAGAAATGTTATCAATATTAACTAACTGCACATATGTTAACTCCATTGGCCGCTTCTTAACGCCAGAGGAAATGGCCTTCCCAGCCAGGGAATCAGGGGCCAAACATCATGGCAGCTATGCCACCTGTTACAAAGGAGTCGAGAATGGGAATGGTTAATTGGAAAAATGGCGGTTGGTTGGCTGTGGGTGTAGGCTTGACCATGAGTGCCATGATCGCCTGGGCCGCTGAAGAACAACCCGTGGTCCCCGAAACCCTGGCCGGTGTGGAAGTGGTAGGCTCGGAACAAGTCCTCAAATTGATGGAAAGCGGCGGCGGTTTGATTCTGGACGCCCGCAAACCCGATGAATTTAAAGCAGGAACCATCCCTGGTGCCGTCAACTGCCAAGTCTCTTCCGGCAAACCCGACCTGGGAGATGGCGAAATCGATGCTACCGTAGCCTTGTTCTCCAAATGCGAAGGACTGGCTAGCGCAGATAAAAATAAACCCGTAGCCCTGTTCTGCAACGGTGTCCAATGCTGGCGCAGTGCTAAAGGTTCCCTGGCCATGAAAAAGATGGGCTACCAAAAAATCATGTGGTATCGGATGGGTGGTAACGACTGGAAAGCCAAAGGGCTGCCCATGGAATAAGGACGAGGGGGGCTTCCCCCTCATGGCCAAGGATGGCCATCTTTTCTTCCTTGTATCCATAATTCTTTGGGAGGGTCCCATGGCCACTCTACTGACCATTCGTGCCAAGCTGATTTCCCTGGCCATGATACCTTTAGTTCTAATTGGTGTAACCATTTATTTAGCTCTTAATGAGTTGCAAAATAACAATATGCAAATGATGCTTGAGTCACGTCAACAACTCTACAACAAGACGTGGCAGTTTCTTTTGCAAACAACCGGACAGCAGGCCGGGCAACATTTTGAACTTCTTCGCCAAAACAAAGAGTTACTCAAGATTCTGAAAACCTATGATCAAAAATTGATCACCGACCAGACCGTCAGCACCTGGAACCAACTCTCCCACAAAGTGGATATCCTCTTTTTCTGGAATGCCGGTCAAACAGAAAAACCGGTATTGGCCATCTTCGGTGGCATGGGCACCCCAGCCATGGATCATGTCACCCCTTTGTTGCAACAAGTCTCCACCACCAAACAAGCGGCCTACGCCATCGACAAATCCCCCGATGGCAAGTTGCGCCTCATCTATGCCAGTGCCTTTTTCAACGCCCCTGGCAAACCTTACCATGTGGCCGCCATTGGTCTTGATCTGGCCCCCGTCCTGCAAGAGATGAAACGCATTGCCGAGTTGGAAAAGGTTTCCCTGCAAGTCACCAGCGGTCCCATCGCCCACCCCACCATTGATCCCGCCAGCCATTATGCCACTTTTGAAGAAAAAATCAGTGATATCAGTGGGCTTGCCCTGGGTAAATTGGTGATTGAAAATGATCTTTCCCAAATGCTGGATGAATTCGCCCAGGCCAAATGGATAGCCATCGCCACCCCGGTTGTGTTGATCATGCTTTCTGCCGCCATGATGCTCTACTTTTCTGGCTGGCTGAGTCGGCGCATCATGCACTTGACAGGAACCTTGTCCTCCATTGCTGCCGGAGAGGTGAATCAACGCCTGCAAGTCAGTGCCAAACCGGATGAACTGGAGCAAGTGTCCAATGGCATCAATCAATTGGTACAAAGTTTGACCCACACCATCACCAATGTGATTTTGCAATCGGAAACAGTGACCGCTCTGGTCTCCCAACTGGGACGCAGCACCCAAAAGATTGAAGGGGAAGTGGAATCGGGATTGGCAGGACATCAAGAGGCCGCCTCCGAAAATGACAAACTGACCCTGGAAATCACCCAAATTAAAAATTTGGTGAGCGAGGCCACCCAACGCATACAAACGGTGGAACAGGCGGTGGATCAATTGGCGGATCATTTCCAAACCATTGAAAGTTCCGCCAACCTGGCCAGCAGCAATGTGGATGGTGTCAGCCAGGCCAACGCCACCATGGCCAAGTCGGTGGAAGAGGTACGCACCACCATCTTTCGCACCCATGACTCGGTCTCCCAAGTGGCCTCTGCCATGTCCCAGATGACCGCCTCCCTCAAAGATGTGAGCCGTCAGTGCCAAAAGGGCAACAGCCAGGCGGAAGAGGCCCACGGCGAAGCCTTGCAGGCCATCGCTGTCATGGAAAAGCTCAATGTCTCCACCCGTGAAATTTATCAAACGGTCAACCTGATTAAAAATATTGCCGAGCAAACCAAAATGCTGGCCCTCAATGCCGCCATCGAAGCTGCCGGGGCGGGTGAGGCGGGTAAAGGGTTTGCGGTGGTGGCCAATGAGGTCAAGGAGCTGGCCTTGCAAACTGCCAAGGCCACCCAATTAATCCATGGCAAGGTGGATGAAATCAGACGGCAAACCGAAGATGCGGTGCATGCTGCCGCCAACGTCACCCAAGGGGTGGAAGAGATCACTACCGCCATTCGTGAGATCAACCAAACGGTGGAAGAGCAAAATGGGGCCATCGGGGCGGTCAACCGGGCCATGGGCCAGGTGAGTGAAAATTCCAATCTGTTGACCTCCCGCGCCGACCAGATGGAAAAGGTGGTGGAGCAAAACACCCAGATGACTGAGCAATGCATTGAGGCCATGGCCATGGTGGTGGAAGCGGTGGACCAAGCCAACGCTTTGGCCCGGCAGGCCAATCAACAAACCGGGGATGGTCTGGGCTTTATCCGCCATATTTTGCAGTCTTCGGAAAATACCGAAACCTTCGCCTTTTCCGTGCGGGAACGCATGAGTGCCACCACCCGCATGGTGGAAGAGTTACAAGAATCCACCCTGCATATTCAACAAATCACCCAGTTGGCCAGCAAGGTCAGTGACGACCTGTTTGCCGCCCATGTGAGCATGGATGTGGGTGAGCCTTTGTTTGATATTCGGCAGACCAAAGAGGAACACTTCCAACTGGTGGATCGGGTGGGAGAGGTATTACGTGGACAACGGGAGGGCCTTCCTCAACATCAAGAGTGCCTGTTTGGCAAATGGTTGGCAGAACATCCTGCCTTGGCCACCGATGGTGTGGTGGCAAGCCATCAACAATTTCACCAATCGGTACAAGAAATGGTGGCTGGCACTGGGCAACCCCAACAGCTCTACACCCAAATGGCCCACTTTTTTGCCCAACTTGACCAGGTATTCATCGGGCAAAGTGGTAAGGAACATCTTTCATCCTGGGAAGAGGAGCACTCTACCGGCGTGGCTGAACTGGATGCGGATCATCAAAATTTGGCGAAACTCATTGTTGATTTGCAACAAACCAGCCATACCGCAGACCAACGCCAGGCGATGGCCAAACAGTTGGAGTTACTTCACCTTGCGCGTGCCCACTTTGCCCGTGAAGAAGCCTATATGAAACGCATCGGCTTCCCCGGTTTGGACGAACATCGGCAGCAGCATCGGCAAATGTTGGATACCCTTAAAGAGATGGGACATCAAGACAAAGAAGGCACTCGGGAGGTCCTGCGTTTTGCCCTCTCCTGGCTCTTTCGTCATGTGCGCCATCATGACCAGGCCTATGTGGGCTGGGCTAGAGCACACAAACAAAAACAAGCCTCTAAAGGACGTTTCTCTCTCTTTGCTTCATGGATGAAGCAACTCTCAACCTGGTCCTGGCACCCGGTTGTCACGGGGCAGCGGTAAACGAGAGGGGCTGTTGGCAGGGGAGGTTTACGATACGTCAATCCCCTGCCAACATTTTTTTTGTTACCTCAATTCAGATTTTTCTTCTTACCTTCCCAAATGGGGCCAATCGCCACCCCCTCCGTCAGGTTGAATCCTCCCTCTTTGGCGATAATAGCCTGTCCTTCAGGACTCAAAGTAAAGTCCAACAATCCTTTCGCCTCCGGTGAAGGGTTCTTGACAATGGTCAGGTAGAGAGGACGCACAAGGGGATATTTACCCGCCAGAATGTTCTCCTTATTGGGGGCGACGCCATCAATGGCCAGCATTTTCAAATCTTTTTTCTGGGCGGAACTTAATCCACTGGCTCCAATGGCATTGTGGGTTTTTTCGATGCGTTTTTCCAGGGGTGTGGTGTCTTTTTCCTTGATGGAACGGGCCTTGAATTCATAGTTCACATCGTTGAAGAGCAATCCCCGCAACATAAAACCCACCCCAGAGGTCTTACCCTCACGGGTGACCAGGGCCACCGGGGTATCGCTACCGCCCAAATCTTTCCAATTGGTAATCTGACCATCGTAGACCTTTTTCAGGTTTTCGGTGGTGATGTTGCTCACTGGATTATCCTTGTGGACAATAATCGCCAACGGATCCCAGGCAACGGGAACCAGGTCCACATCCTTTTCTTCTCCATTGATGACCCCCGCGCCATCCTTCAGCACATGACGGCACGTCCCACCCATTTCCGCATTGCCAGCAGAAACGGCACGGATTCCCTTGGTCGCCCCACCGCCTGAGACCACCACATGGACACCCGTCTTGGCCTCATACGCCTTGGCCACCACCTCCATAAAGCCTTGTTGGAGGACATCACAACCGGTCCATACAACATCCTTGGCCAGGGTGGTTAAAGGAAGGGCCACAGCCATGGTAAAAGAAAGTGCCAAAGCGCGAACGTTTTTCATAGACATTCCTTGCATGAGTCGGTTAACTGCCAAGAAACTACCTTTTGAGCAGATAAGATTTAGAATAGCTTTAATCCAAGTCCAATCTTCAACTTGTTGGAAGCAGTTATACCCATGAACAACCGCAAAGTCAAAATGGTTATTGCTCCTCTGCTGGTTTTTTGGTTTACCATTTGGGCATACCAACCAGCCCATGGGGGAATGTTTCACTGCCCGGCATAGCCGGATAATTTGAAAATCATTGCCTTTGGCGATTCTCGACCGCCCTATCATCCAAATAAAATCGGCCTGTTGGACACCATGAAGAAGGAACGTCCCGATCTGTTCCTTCATTGACGTGAAAAAGGAAATCGGCATGGAGTCCCCCGTTTTCCTGCCAAGTCTTTGTGAATAGGACGATTAATCTTTGTAGATATAATCCGCCGGAGGTGGCACGATGAAATTCTCAATCTGGTGGCACTTAGTTGCAATCCTATTATTGTTCATCGTGGCCATTTGGTTTGCGGGGAATGGTCTTGCATCTGCCTGGGTAGGGTCACTTCCAGATCGAAGAGATTATATTGAAATTTATGAGACGAGAGCTAATTTTTGGCTATCTATTTCATTCATAATATTTATTTTTGATATTTATTTAGTGATAAAAATAATTAATAAGTTAAATAAAAATTATATAAATAACAAAAATAGGTATAAAAAAATAATATAACTTAAAATTATAGGATGAGTGCCACATTAGAAAATATAAGCTCTTTTTATTACTAATGAGATAATTTTATCTCTTGACTCCAACCCTATGCCAACATTCTATTCTTGAAATACGAAGTCTTTTCATTCCTTTCTAAACAGGCATAATAGGCCCTCCCTCTGTCAGTCTCCTCCCTCCCAGACAATAAATTTCTTGGCCTTGACACCCCACCCGCAAGACATCACACCTTGTCCCTTCACCCATACGCAAGAAAAACAAAAGTGCCGGAGCGGAAATGATTTTCACAGACTTCTCCGGCTTATCGGAACCAGCAATGTGCAAAATTTGCACATTGCTTTCCACTGCCAGTTCCCCTTCGGTAAAAACGTTGCCCACATGCCTGGTAATCACCGACCGCTCACGCCCGCACAACTGCCCCATTTGCTCCTGACGCAACCAGACCGTCCCAGCCTCAAGCCGCACCTCGGTCATTGCCGTGCCATCTTCAGATTGATAAATCAAAATATCGTTGTTACCGATTTCACTCATGGCCATCATCCCCTCGCCAACAAACGCTTGCCATTTTGGAAACGGTTGCCCCCGCCTTACCTTTCCCAGCATAAGAAGTATCAGAGCGGGAATGATTTATACGGACATTCCTTGCATGCGCCGGTCAACTGCCTGGATAGTATCGGCTGCCTTGATGTAAGGAACATCGCCTTTGGCAAAGATAAACCATTATTATTCTGGAAGCCGTTATCCCTATGAACAAACGCAAAGTCAAAATGGTTGTGGCCCCCCTGCTGCTATTTTTTCTTGGTGCCTTGGCGTTACCAACTGCCCAAGGAGGAACCTTTCACTGCCCGGCACAGCCGGATAATTTGAAAATCATTGCCTTTGGCGATTCCCGCCCTCCCTATCATCCCAACAAAATTCGTTTGTTGGAAGCCATGAAGAAGGAACGTCCCGATCTGTTTCTCCATTTGGGGGATATGGTTTTTGATTCTGCCCCGGAGGATTGGCAACGGTTTGACCTGCAAGAAGGCAAACTTGCCACCCTCGATCGTCCCCTGTTACCCGTGGTGGGCAACCATGAAAAAAAAACCCACTCGGTTTTTGCAGACGCCATGGTTCCTTTTTTTGAACGTTTTCCCACCCTGGAAGGGAAGCCCTGGTATGAATATCAATGCGGTGCCCTCCGTTTGCTGGTCCTGTCCTATGTCCACAGTCTGAAATCCGGCGCCCCACAACGGGAGTGGCTGGAAGAACAAGTGGCCAAAGAAGAGGGAGATTTTCTACTGGTGGCCATCCATGATCCCCCCTATACCGGCATGCCCGATTATCCATTGCCAGAATGGGAAAGCATTCTCTCCCCCCTCTTTCAATGGGCAAGAAATCACCGGGGAGTGGATATGGTTCTCTCTGGTCATGTGCACAGCTATGAACGCTATCAGGAGGAGGGGTCTACCTTTATTGTCAGCGGAGGCGGTGGTTCCTATTTTTACACCTTCCCCCGCTCCAGCCAGGATCTCTACCAGGGACGGGAACCGGGTCTGCACTATCTGCGTATGTGGATAAACAGCCAGGAACTCACCCTGGAAATGGTGGCCGCCACAGACTCCTTTGCCACCAGCGGGGAGATGGAAGTGTTGGACAAGGTGGTGCTGCCGGTGCGAAAAAAACCGTGAGTCAATCAAATCACCTTTTACCGGCCAATTCATAAAAACGTTGCAGTTGCAGTGGCAGGGTCTTTTGATGCAGATCATAGTTTTCCTGGATGGTGGCCCGTGCCGCCTGCCGCATGGCCTTATTATCCCCTTCCAGGGTGTGCACGATTTTTTGAATCCAGTTTTCTTTAGCAAAAAAATCCACCAAGTGCCCCTGCACCCCATCCTGGATCACCTCCTCAACGGGCGGCGTGCGGGAGGCGACAATGGCACACCCTGCCGCCATGGCCTCCATGAGGGACCAGGAAAGGACAAAGGGATAACTCCAATAAAGATGCACGTTGGAGCGTTGCAAAACCTTCAAATATTGGAGATAGGGTAGTTTTCCCGTAAAGTGCACCCGCTCTCTATCCAAACGATCTCCCACCTCCTGCAACATGAAGGTGCGCCAGTTTTCCCCTTGCGGCGGCGGTTTGCCATAACTCACCCCATCCCCCCCAACAATGATCACCTGGGCACGGGGCCGTTGGTGCAAAACTTCAGGCAACAATCGCATCAGTTGATGGAAGCCCCGATAGGGTTCCAGGTTGCGTGCCACATAGGTGATAACTTCATCTTCAGGTGCAAAAGTTTTTCCTGCCACTTCCAGGGGTGGTTGGGAAGCAGGTTGCACCAATTGGGTATCAATCCCTTCGTGGACAACCAACATTTGGGAGGCATGGGGTTCAGGAAAGCGGCTGGCCTGCCAACGGGTAGGACTCCACCCCATATCACAAGCCTGCAAGGTCAACAAATGGGTGGTGTTACGCACCCGCAAACGGCACAGATCATCCAGGGAGCTTTTGGCAAACTCCGGGTCAAAATCCACATCCCCCCCTTTGGCCTGATAATAATATTCAAAATAAGCCATAATTTTGGCCCTTGGAAAAACCTCCCGCAAAAACAATCCCTCTCCCCAACCGGCATGGACTACCACTACCTCTGGTCGCAATCCCTCCTTTTGCAAGGCAAGGCAGGCCCGCACCACCGCCTGCCCCCGGCGAATGGCATTCTCCGTACTGAAAAGATAAAAATGGCCGCTGCCATTGGCGGCTGGCGGGGTGGGATAACCCACCGTATGCACATGGGGAATCCGTTCCAATTTTTTTAAATTGTCTGTATCGCCCAAAGCCACCACCCGATGCCCCGCCTTGGCCAGTTGATGGGAGAGATGGCGAAATTGACCGGGAAAATTTTGATGGATAAACAAAATGTCCAAGGCTTTCCCCTGTCAGAAAGAGGTTATGGGACGCCGCCACTCCTGGGGGGAGGGCTGAAACGGAGTACGCAATCCCTGATTCAATATATGCAAATAATCGGCCCGAGAAATTTCCCGACTGCCAAACCGGGCCAGATGGTCGGTATACATTTGGCAGTCGATCAACTCAAATCCCAACACCCGTAATTTGAGAACCGTCATCACAAAGGCAATTTTGGAGGCGTCAGGAGACAGATGAAACATGGATTCGCCGGAGAACACCCTGCCCACCTGCACCCCATAGAGTCCCCCCACCAAACGGGGAGGATCCCCCTCCCAGGCTTCTGCTGAATGGGCGTAGCCTTTGCGGTGAAGTTGAATATAGGCATCTTCCATGTCGGAGGTGATCCAGGTTCCCTGCTCCTGGCGGACCAGACCACAATGATGGATGACTTGGGGAAAGTCCTGGTTCCAAGTGATGGTGAAGGGTTGTTTGCGCATGGTCTTCTGCAAGCTCTTAGGCACATGCAGTTCATCGGGAAAGAGGACCATACGAGGATCGGGACTCCACCACAAAATGGGTTGCCCATGGGAGTACCAGGGAAAGATGCCATGGCGATAGGCAGTCAATAAACGTCCCACGGAAAGGTCACCCCCCACGGCCAACAAACCGTCGGGTTCCGCCAGCTCCGCTGGGGGAAAATGGCTGCTGCGGGACACCAGATAGATGGGCATGTTTCCTCTCATGCAAAAGGATGGTAACATTGAATTATAGGATCACCCCATTCGTTCTGCCAGGAGCTTTGCTTGTTTCTTGAGAAGTATGTTCAACTTGGCCATGGTTTCTGTTAAACTGAGGCCCGGCCTGGATTTTCTGCTCTTTGATGAAACGAGTATCATCATGTCCGATCAAACACGTCAGAGTCAGCCCAACGAATATGACTCTCCCTGGAAAGAGATCGTAAAAAGTTATTTTATTGATTTTATCTCATTTTTCCTGCCTGAAGCCTATGATGGCATCGATTGGCGGCATCAACCAGAGTTTCTTGACAAGGAGCTGGACCGGATTACCAGAGAGGCAAAAGCCAAAAATCGCCGTGTTGATTTATTGGTCAAAGTTTGGCTGGTGACGGGAGATGAACTTTGGATGTTGATCCATGTGGAGATCCAGGGGGATCGGGACGGAACATTTCCTGAACGGATGTATACCGGTCAATACCGTGCCTTCGACCTGCACCGCAAGCCGGTGATCGGCTTGGCAATTCTGACGGATGAGGATGTCAACTGGCGGCCTTCCGAATACCGTCTGGGCAAGTTTGGATCAGAGGTGGTTTACCGCTTCAACACGGTAAAGTTATTGGATTATCGGGAACATTTTCCCAGTCTGGAACAATCCAATAATCCCTTTGCAGTGGTCACCATGGCCCATCTGGCTGCCAAGCAGACCAGAAATCAGTTGGAAGCCCGCTATTCCGCCAAGTGGCAAATTCTGTACGGTCTTTACCAAAGGGGTTTCACCCGCCAACAGATTATCGACCTGTTCCGGTTTATCGACTGGATACTCAGTTTGCCAGAAGATGCCGATAAAAGATTTTGGCAAGAACTCTCCAACTTTGAGGAGCAACGAAAAATGTCTTACATCACGAGCGTAGAACGTATTGGTATGGAGAGAGGGATGGAGAGAGGCATTCAGATCGGCGAACAGAGAGGTTTGCAGATCGGTGAGCAAAAAGGAGCAGCATCCATGTTGTGTCGTCAGTTACAACGACGCTTCCAAGTATTGCCTGAATGGGCGGCCAGCAAAATTGCCGAGGCGGATCTTGCCACCCTGGAAATATGGAGCGACCGGGTGTTGGATGCACAAACTCTGGAAGAGGTGCTTTTGACCAGAAATTGAGGAGGTGGTCATCTTCCTTGGAACAGGTCATGGATAAAAAAGCATCCCCTACTCTACCAGGAGCTTTGCTTGGACTTTGCTACCCTCTCCCCCGCCATGGCCCAGGCGGTCAACTATGGAGCCTGGATTTGCCAGATCTTTCAGCC
This sequence comes from Magnetococcales bacterium, assembly GCA_015233935.1. GTDB lineage: Bacteria > Pseudomonadota > Magnetococcia > Magnetococcales > JADFXB01 > JADFXB01. Next base: position 51,535 of record JADFXB010000010.1, read on the forward strand.
CTTCATAGGGAAAAAACTCTTGGAAGTGGGCGGTGGGTTTGATACGGTTCGTCCCCATTGTCCTGTCATGGAACACTATTGGAGTGTGGATATTGACCCGGCTGTGGTGGCCCTGGCCCGCCAACGCTATCCCCAGGGGGATCATGTACAGGCCAATATTTTGCAAGAGGAATTTATTAATTTATTTGGTAAAGACAAGCCGGACACCATTTTATGTGTCAACGTCCTGGAACATTTGACCGAAGATCAACAGGCCATCAGCAACCTGTTGGCCATTCTGCCGCCAGGTGGCCGACTGTTGATTCTGGTGCCTGCGTTCCAAGCTCTCTTCGGCCCCATGGACCAGTTGGCAGGCCATCTGCGCCGCTATGACAAACATTCCTTTCGCCAATTGTTGACCAATCAACCCGGTCAACTCTTACGCCTGGATTATTTTAACAGTTTGGGCGGATTAGGTTGGTGGATCAATCGTTGGGGAAAACCCGCTTCTCTTGCAGATACCGGTCTGAATCGGCAAATAATTTGGTTTGACCGCTTTGGTGTTCCCCTTTCCCGCTGGCTGGATCCCCTCACACGAAACTTTTTCGGCCAATCCCTGGTGGCAGTGGTGGAAAAGAAACCATGAACTGGATCGACATCCATTGTCACCTGTTGCCCGCCATGGACGATGGACCCACCACCATGGCCGATGCCATGGCCATGGTCCACATGGCCATGGCCGACGGCACCCGCCAACTGGTGGCAACCCCCCATATCCATCCAGGCGTCTTCGACAACACCCTGGCAGGCATCCGGCAAAGCCATCAAAAATTTTGCCAAAAACTGTCCGATGAAGGCATTACCCTGGAAGTGGGATTTGCTGCCGAGGTGCGATTGACGCCCTCTGTACTGGGCGAACTGCGGCGGGGAAATATTCCCCTGTATGATGAAGGAGGAAGTTATTTTCTCTTGGAATTTCCACCAGATGATATGGTTGCGGGCAGTCTTTATCAGGTGGAATTGATCCGTCGGGCAGGTTTTACTCCCATCATCGCCCACCCGGAACGCAACCGCATGGTGCGGCGTGACTGGCGAACTCTGACCCCCTATCTGCAATTGGGCTGCTGGCTGCAATTAACCGCAGCCTCCATAGCTGGTCTCAACGGACCGAACATTCAAATCATTTGTCGCCAATTGCTGGAACAGGACTGGGTACGCTTTATCGCCAGCGATGGCCACGGCTTTTACCATCGGCAGCCGATTTTATCCCATGGGGTGCAGACAGCCGCCCAGTGGATTGGCCAGGAACAGGCAGAAAAACTGGTGACCACCTACCCAGCAAAATTATTAAAGGGTGACCCCCTCTCCTGACCATGGTTCAAACAGGCGGGGAACAACCTTCCCCACCTGCTCACCAATAGTTGACTTTAGAAGATATACTTCAACCCCACCTGGGCATTGGAGCTTTTGGCAAACTGGCCAAACATGGTGTCCTCGCTGCCCCAGTACTGATTCCATTCAGCCGTCCCCACCCAGTTATCGTTGAAGGACCACTCCACCCCCAACCGGTTCCACCAACCACCTTTTTCTTCATAGATAGTCAGATTGCCCACCCGGCCCTGCTGCTCCTCGCCAAAGGGTTTGGAAAGAAACAGGGAGAACATTTCCTTGTATTCGCTCCCCTTTTGCAGTCCATTGGACAGGTGCATGGTGGCAGGATCAGCGGTATAACGACCCGAATTGGCCGTACCATTGCCCGCCTGCTCCACAAAATCCAGATTGATGAAGTGGATGAACTGACCGGAGATCATCAGATTGGTCAAGACCGTGATATCTCCCCCCACCACATATTTGAGCTGATCCGCTTCTATGTTGGTAAGACCACCAGCCAAATCCCCATAACCCAACTTGGTGCGATCCACCACCGGGGTTTTGGTATCGAACTGATAGAGCAACTCACCCCGCAAAACCACCGGTCCCAGGAAGGAAGTATCCACGGTGGTATCGAACGAGCCGCCCACACTGTGGATTCGATTCATCTTCTGAGTAAATACCAACACCGGAGTAGAGGCCACATTGGCATTGGCCGCCGCATAGGTCTGACCAGCCGCATCCTGCAAGGTAACCGTGGCATCGCCACCGTTAACCGACGTCACCGGATGCAACTTCACCCCGGTGGCACTCTCCCAGTGCATATCCACGTAAGGGTTGGGATCATAATGGTAGAGATAGTTGAGAGAGTAACGGAAAGAACTCCCCAACGTACTCTTGAACCGCAATCCCAGATTGGGGGACAACTCGTCCGGATCCTCCATCCGATATTCCGAGGAGGCATTCACGAACGCATTAAAGGTGGCAAAGGTGGCGTTGCTCATGTACTCGAAGGTGGAGTTGGGCTTGGCCGTATTCCACTTGGTGCCATCGATCAGATTGGTCACATTATTGTTGGTAGCCTGCGCCGCCCCGTTCAACGCCGCCGCACTGCCACCAAAAGCTCCTCCCACGTACTCACCAACCGTGGTGGTATTGAAGGGCGTCAGATTGCCCCCAAACCCGACGGAAAAGGAGTTGGCCACCCGACCCAAAGCAGGCACGATGGAACGAAAGCCGTTCACCGGGCCAGTAATGGAATCCACCCCCTTCATCATGAAGGGCTGACCCGGATCGCCATCCGCGTCCAGACCAGGTACCCGGTTGCTGTGACGTTGGGCTACCAGCATTTGAATATTGCTGTCATTGCCCACATTTTTTTCCGCCTTGATCATCCAGACGGGAATGCGGGAGTCTTCCATGGTGTTCTGGACAAATTCCCGATAGTCGGTGGGGTTGATGATGTCCAACAGCTTGATGCCATCCGCCGTTCCCCAAACCACCTGCTGCTTGCCCAACCGCAACCTGATATCATCCACCGCCGTATCCAGATACAACTCCCGAATATAATCATGCTCCGAATAGGAGCGATGGCCCCGATAGTCGCTGTTGGCTCCCTGGGTGTCGTAAATCAGGTTCAACTGAATGTGCAAGGCACTCTCTTCGGAAAACCTGCCATTGATAAACAGGTTGAGGGCATTTTCCTCTTTCAGCAGTGAACCGGCACTGTGGGTACGATTATCGTTGGTGGAACGGGGCGAACCTATCACCGCCCCCCGCTGGGTAAACAAACCGGTTTCATTCTTGAAAAAACCGTTCACCTCCCAATCGGTTTCGAGAGACCCTTCCTTCTCTTTGGCCGTCACCAGAGTCGCCTGCCCCATGCCCAACAGGGTGATACAGGCGACAAGAATCATTGAACTGTTTTTCATGCGATAATCTCCTGTCCCATTCTGGTGATTAGCCTATTAACGGTGAATCTGGGTCAAAGTCTCTTCCGTCCACAGAGAGGCTTTCTTGTCGGTATTGAATCGAAAAACCTCTCGCGGCACCAAAGCCATGGTTTCATGGTTGGTGACCAGATTCTTGCCATACCAGAACTTCCAGTAGAGGGCGCGGGGATCAGGGGTGTCCAAACTTCCCCAATCCCGGTCGATAAACTTAACCTTTTTGTCCCCTTTGAAATATTCGGTGCGATAGTCCCCAAAGGTTTTGGTATCGATGTAGCTGATACGATAGTCATACCACCAATCGGTAAACTTGGTGGTGCTCTTTACCTTGTAAACCTGTTTATCCTTGTGGTCGCACACCGGGGCCTCCGGCAGGGTCTTCATATACCAGTTGCGATCATCCGGCCCCACTTCCATCACCGTCAGACAATCGGGAAACTTTTCCTTGCCCAACAGTTGATGGGTTTCATGGGCGGGTTTGCGCAAGGTGACATCACCAAAGGTAAAATCGGTTCCACCCCAGGCATCGTTATGGGGAGGCTGGGAAAAAAGACGAATCTTACGCAATTCCGGCACCCACACCTGATAGGATTGACTCTTTTCATCATCCACATAGTCGGTGATCAACATTCCCATTCCACGCTCTTTCCCAGAGGTGAAGATAGCCAAATCCTTGGCCTTCACCACGCCATCCGAATAATCATTGTTGAGATAGCGTTTGAGGGTGTTGGTGGTGGGTTTGCCACCCTCCGACTTGTAGATGATCACCGTCACCGTCTTGCCATCCATTTCAATGGACACGTTTTTAAGCGCGTAGAAATGGTTGACAAAATAGACCTGGGTAATAATCTCTTCAGCGGTGGGTTCTCCCTTGGGGTAGGGCAGATCCATGGGGACGCCTGCCTGCACCATGGTGGACAGACAGGTGGCAACCATGCTCCCCACCCCCCATGGCACACTGGATGAATACTTCATTGAGGGTTCTCCATTGGTTGTCTGAAAATACTTCATGTCAACAATTACATTACATAAACACCTGATATAGGTGAAAAAGGGTTCTCCAAATAATTCCCCTATTTTTCCCAAATTTTTTGCAAAAAGACGATACAAAATTATCATGGAAAATGGTAGCATTATTTAGATGACTGCATGAGAATTATGTAGTTTACTCATGATCGACAATGAAAACTATGTGAATTATATGGGGAATTTTTAAACATTCTACCCCACTTGCCACCTGGCCAGGAAGAGTGATCCAATCAGTAGAGGTGTTATTTACATGAAAACAAGTCGTACAATCCATAATTTACGTTTCAAGCTGTTGTTCGCGCCTCTGTTGGCCCTGTTTGTGGTCTTTCTGGGCAGCGGCAGCTTGATCTCCCGTCTGGTGGATTCAGCATTAGTGGCCAATGAGGATGCCCGTATCGAAATGACCTCACGGGTACTGCAAGAGCTTTATGGTCAATGGTTGCAACGGGCCAAGACCCAGATCAAGACCGTGGTGGTGCAACCAGAGATGGCGGAAGCCTTCTTTGTGGCCAAAACCGAGGACAATCTGCAACAGTTGGCAGAAATTCTCCAACAGGGGATGACCGCCGCTGGTGCAACCGATGCCATGGCCTTGGGCAAAGGCAGTAAGGTTCTTTTCCGACATCGCAAAGATGGTTTTGACCTCCTGCCCCATGTGGCCCCCATGCAAAAAAAAATCATGGACCATCCCCCCATTAGTGATGCCCACAGCCAACTGGATGGGGTGGTGGATGTACGGTTGATCCAACACCAAGGCGGTTTTTATTTTCTCACCGCCGGACCTCTTCTGGATGTGGAAGACATTGTGGGAGTGGTGGTCTTTGTCACTCCGGTGACCCAATCTTTCGTGGATCAGTTGAAAAAGGAGATGGCGGAGCGGTTTTTCAGTGGGGCGACCAACGTGGAAGTGGCCATGGCCCAAGGTACAAAGGTGGTAGTCACCACCATGACCGAAGGCAACAACCTCCCTTACCGTCAAAACTGGATTCCTCTGGAAGGGGATGCCCAACTGGGACTGAGCTTTGATACCTCTGCCAACCAGGCCGCACGGATGGAAGTCTTGGGGGCGTTGGGGGTGATTTTTTTGGTGGCCATCGGGCTTTTGTTCACCATTATCTTGATCAACGCCAACCACATTGTAAACAGCATCGGTTCCCTGGTGGGCTTTGCTGAAGACATTGCCCAAGGCAACTTAACCCGCAACCTCACCCTGCAAAGCAAGGATGAAATCGGACAATTGTTTCATGCCATTCGGGCCATGGCAGGCAGCCTTGGTCAAACCATTCGCACCGTTTCCTTGCAATCAGACACGGTGGAGGTTTGTGTTAAAGAATTGGCGGATGTACGGGTGACTTTGGCTGGCGACTCGGGGGCCACCCAGGCCATTACCCTGTCTGTTTCTCACGAAAATGAGCAGCTTCATCACGAAATTCTCGCCATTCAGAAGGCGGTCTCCCTGGCCAGCGGCAACATTGACAATATTTCCCAACGGGCGGAAGAGTTGTCTCAAAGCATGCACTCTGTCAGTCAGTCCACGGAAAAGGCCTCCAACCATGTGACCTCGGTGGCCAATTCAGCACGGGATATGAGTGCCCGCCTGGGGGAAGCCAATCAACATCTTGCAGAAATCAACACCACCACCAACACCATGGCCCATTCGGTGCGGGAGATGGATGCCTCCTTCAAGGATGTGCAGAAACGGTGCAATGATGGGGTTTCAGAGGTCAATTCCACCAGTGGTCATGCCCAGAATGCCCAGGAGATCATGTCTCGCTTGCAGCAATCGGCGGGAGAGATTGGCAAAGTGGTGAACCTCATCAGTTCCATTGCCGATCAAACCAAAATTCTTGCCCTCAACGCCAACATTGAGGCGGCTTCGGCGGGGGAAAAGGGGAAAGAGTTTGCCGTGGTGGCCAGGGCGGTCAAAGAACTGGCCCGTCAGACGGCGGATGCCACCAAGTTGATCACCGATCGGATTGAGGAGATTCAGCGCAATACCGGCGAAGCCCACTCCGCCAACCAACAGATCACCCAATCCATCGACCGGTTGCATGAGACCATTGAAGGAATTGTGCAATCGGTGACCAGGCAGCAGGAGTTGACCCAGGGGATCAACCAGGGCATTCAGGGGGTGGCCCAGCGGATGACGGGTCTGGCCAGCAACGCCACCCAACTGGAAAAATCAGCCCACAATGTGGCCCGCGCCGCCGAAGATGCGGCCAACAGCACCCGCACCATCGCCCACTCCAGTTTGGAAGTGTTGGAAGATTCCAAGGTGATGAATCAACAGAGCACCGATGCCCAAAATTTTGTCCATTCCATCGTGGACGCTGCCCGCCGCACGGGAGAGGCTTCCACACGGGTACGGGACAAAATGCGTGAGGCCAATCAGTTAAGTGAATTCATGCAGGGTTCCATGAGCCACTTTGAAAAGCTCACCCGCGTAGTAGAGGGAACCACCGAGGCCCTGCGGGCCGCCCAGGCAGGTTTGGATGTGGGTGTCGCACCTTTTGATGTGCAACGGGAAAAACGCTACCACCTTAACTGGTTGGGTCAATTGGAACAAATGCTGCGGGGACGCTCTGTTCAATGCACGGATGAGGCCAGGATTGGTGAGGAGTGTTCCTTTGGTCGGTGGTTGGCTGGCGAAGGCGAGCAGCAATTTGGCCATCTTGACTTTTTTGCTGACTTAAAGAAGGCCCACCAGGAAGCCCACCAATTGCTGATAGAGGCCGTCACCCACTGCCAAGCTGGTCACATGGAAAATCTGGCCCATCAGGTTGATAAAATTCATCCCACCAGGGAGCGACTTTTCCACCTGTTGGACCGTCTCTATCAATCACGCCAGCTTCATGCTTGATGGATCAACTATGGAGTGACATCCCCTTTTTTCCACACCTGCCGTAACCGATCCAAGTAGAGGAAGACCACCGGGGTGGTATAGAGGGTCAAGATTTGGCTTACCAATAGACCACCCACAATGGAAATACCCAAGGGTTGGCGCAAGCCTGCCCCTTCCCCACTGCCAAAGGCCAAAGGCAAGGCTCCAAACATGGCTGCCAGGGTGGTCATGAGAATGGGACGAAAACGCAATACACTGGCCTGCTGTATCGCTTGCAAGGCGGGAAGATGATCCCGTCTTTGCAAGATCAAGGCAAAATCAATCATTAAAATGGCATTTTTCTTGACGATGCCAATCAACAAAATCACCCCGATCAAGGCGATAATGTTAAATTCGCCATGGGTCATCAACAAGGCCAGTAAGGCCCCCACCCCGGCAGAAGGCAGGGTGGAGAGGATGGTTATGGGGTGAACGGTGCTCTCATACAAAATACCCAAGACAATATAAACGGTCACCAAGGCCGCCAAAATCATCCAGGGCATATTGGCCATGGATTGCTGAAAAATTTTGGCCGTCCCCTGAAATCCCCCCTGAATGGAAGAGGGCACCCCCATTTGATTAAAAGAGGCATCAATGGCCTGGGTGGCCTGGGATAAGCTTACCCCTGGAGCCAGGTTAAAGGTGATGGTGGAGGCCGCGAAGAGTCCCTGATGGTTGATCACCAGAGGTGCATTGCCCGCCGTCACCGTGGTGACCGCCGCCAAGGGCACCTGTTTGCCTGTCGGAGAGGTCAACTGTATATCTTCAAGCACACTTTCATCCTGCCAAAAACGAGGGTCCGCCTCCATCACCACCCGATACTGGTTGAGGGGGGCATAAATGGTGGCGACCTGCCGTTGGCCAAAGGCATTGTTAAGGGTGGAATCCAAAATGCGGGGGGTGATGCCCAAACGGGAGGCGGCGTCACGATCCAGTTGGACCAGGGTGGCCAACCCCTTATCCTGTTGATCCCCACTCACATCCACCAATTGGGGCAACTGGCGCAACGCCTGCCGCAAACGGGGTTCCCACTGGCGCAACTCTTCCAACTCACTGGATTGCACCGTGTATTGGTACATGGCATTGCCATGCCGTCCCCCCACCCGCAAATCCTGCACCGACTGCATGATAAGTGAAGCACCGGTCACCTGGGAGGTGCGCTTACGCAAACGGGCCATCACCTCTTCCGCCGACAAGGTCCGCTCTCCCAAGGGACGCAAAGAGAGAAAGATTCGTCCCGAATTGCGCTGATCTCCACCGGTAAAAGCCGCCACATGTTCCACTTCTTCATCTTCCATCACCAGACGAATGTATTCATTCATCTTTTTTTCCATGGCCTGGAAGGAGATCCCTTGATCCCCCTGGATACTGCCCATCAACCGCCCGGTATCCTGACTGGGAAAAAATCCCTTGGGAATGATGGTATAAAGATAAAAATTCAAGCCAATGGTGGCAAAGAGAACCAATAAAGTCAGTAATTTATATTGCAACGCCCAAGCCAGGGAGCGATCATACCAGGCCGTCCATCGGTCAAAATGGCGGGCAAACCAACCACCATGGCTATTGTCGCCTTTTTTCAACAAAGCGGCACACATGGCGGGGGTGGTGGTGAGAGAGACCAGCAAGGAAACCAATACGGCCATGACCAAGGTGACGGAAAATTCCCGAAAAAGCCGTCCCACAATGCCACCCATGGCCAGCAAGGGAATAAACACCGCCACTAGGGAGAGACTCATGGACAAGACGGTAAACCCCACCTCTTTTGTCCCCAGTAAAGCCGCCTGCAAAGGAGAATATCCCGCCTCCCGATAACGACTGACATTTTCCACCACCACAATGGCATCATCCACCACAAAACCGGTGGCAATGGTCAAAGCCATGAGAGACATGGTATTTAAACTATATCCCATCAAGTAGATCACCCCGAAGGTTCCCACCAGAGAGACCGGCACCGCCACGCTGGGAATCAGGGTTGCCCGCAAATTGGGCAGAAACAGAAAGACCACCAACACCACCATCCCCACCGAAATCAATAAACTTTGCTCCGCCTCCCGTAACGAGGCACGAATGGTGGGGGTGCGGTCCATGAGGACTGTCAACTTGACGCTGGCGGGTAGGTTGGCCTGCAACATGGGCAAGGCCTGCCGTACCCGGTCGATGGTCTCAATAATGTTGGCCCCTGGCATGCGGGATAAAATCAACAGGACGGAGGTCTTGCCATCGGCGGAACCAAAATGGCGCACATCCTGTACCGAATCCTCCACCTGTGCCACATCCGCCAGGCGCACCGCCGCCCCCTGGCGATAGGTCAAAATCAGGGGAAGATAATCCGCCGCCTTGCTGGCTTGATCGTTGGCATCGATCACCCACTGCCGATCCCCCTCCTCCACCACCCCTTTGGGCCGGTTGGCATGGGTCGAAGTGATGGCGGAACGCACCTCTTCCAGGCTGATGCCGTAATGTTGCAACGCCTCCAGATTCAACTCCACCCGCACCGCCGGCATGGAGCTACCCCCCACCGATACCTGCCCCACCCCCTCCAACTGGGAGAGTCGCTGGGCCATGACGGTGGAGGCCAAATCATAGAGTTTACCCTGACTCAACAGGTCAGAAGTGAGGGATAAGACCAAAACCGGCATATCCGCCGGATTCATCTTGCGAAAGGTGGGATTGGCAGGCATGCCTGAAGGCAATAAGGTGCGGGCTGCGGCAATGGCCGCTTGTACATCCCTCGCTGCCCCATCAATGTTGCGCTCCAGATCAAATTGCA
>JADFXB010000110.1 GCA_015233935.1 Magnetococcales bacterium
TGAGAGAATTTGATAAAAATGCAATATAGATTATTAACTATAATATTTTATAGATATTTTCTGTATATTGTTATTGTCCTTCCGGTCCACCAATCCGCAAAAAACTCGGATCGGGTGACCGGAATTGAAAAGCTGGTCGGCGGCCTTTTTTAGGAAAAAGCGTTTTGAGGACTCCGTCCTCAAACTCCTGCAAGGGGACCATGATGGTCCCCTTGACCCCTGCAATGGTTTTTATTTGACTGTGTTGCGGCGTTCCTGGCGGACGCGCTTCATGATCAAGTAAGGACAAACCTGGTCGTTCACATAGTTCATTTGACAGCGCAAACAATAAATGCACTCGTTGGGATGAATCTCCCCATCTGGCTGAATCGCCTGCACCAAACATGTGTCGCTACAATTGTGGCACAACTCCCCACAATGTCGCCGCCGCTTCAACCAGGCAAATATACGCATCCGCCCCGGTATCGCCAACGCCGCCCCCAACGGACATAAATACCGACAAAAAAACCGCTCTATATAAAGCCCTACCCCCAATAACAACAACGCCCACGCCACATAATACCACTCCCGATTAAACCGCAACAATACCACCGTCTTAAACGGCTCAATCTCCGCCAAATGCTCGGCTTGCGCGATCGAATGCAACGATATGCCAAACAGACCAATAAAAATCAAATACTTGATCGCCACCAAACGCTCATGAAACGGATAAGGCACCCGTATCTGCCTAACCCCAAAATAACGCGCCACAATGTTCAACCACTCATGCAACGCCCCAAACGGACATAACCACCCACAAAACACCCCCCTACCCCAAAACAACAACGCCGCCGCCGTCGAGGCCCAAAGAATAAAAATCAACGGATCCAACAAAAAGAAATCCCAACGAAAACCTGTCATCAACGAATGGAAAAAGGTGAAAACATTCACAACCGATAGTTGCGCCTGGGCAATCCCACCAATCCATACCAACGAAAACAACAAAAACCCCCGCCGAATGTTCTCCAATAAACGCGGTCTGTGGGTCAAAACCTCCTGAAAGAAAAAAATCACCGTCAGAATCATCAACGAAATGGACAATATCACAATGTCCATCACCCGCCCCTGCCACACCGTCATCCACAACGGCGTCGAATCCTCCACCTCCACCGACGGCACCACCGGTTCCTCACTCTTGATAAATCGCGGCGCAGGCGAATAGTCCAAATTAAAGGCAGTATACGCCTTCTCAATCGGCCCCACCGGTCGCTGCACCAACAACTCCAACGTCCAAGGCCGCGCCGGATCAAACGCTACCTCCGCCGGGATGGAAAATAACCCAATCTCCACAAAATCCGGCATCCCCGGCTCCAGATTACCCAACCGCTTGTAATCCTTGTCCCGGAATAAATAAATGGTGTCCTCCTGAATCAACTTGATCCGATCAAAAATTCCCCCACGCACAAATCCAGACCCCCGAAACGAATACTCCCCATTGGCCATAATCAACAGCGTCTTCTGGGAATCCCCCACCCGCTGCAATAAATTTTGATACTCCGCAACCCCTATCAAATTCCGCCCAATCACCTCCGGCGTCGCCAACGTGGCATAAAGATCAATAAACAAACCATCCGCCGGACCCGACTTGGCATACGGCTCCCCCGACCCTACCCCCATTTTCTTAAAGGCTTGATCCACATCCCCATTCTGCAAAAACAAACGACGAATCGCCCCCTCACCCAACAAAGTGGTCCAATCCGTGGCCGCAAAAGGAGGAGGATTGAAAGTAACCTTGACCGCCTGCTCCTGTTGGCCACCACTCCCCCGCAAAACCTGCCGCGCCGCCCGCTTGATGCCATCGTTGATCACAATGGCCGTCACCGTCGCACCACTCACCGCATCCACACTGGCCGTCGTCTCCTTGGCCGTGGGAGTGCGCCCGATAAACCTCTCCACAAATTCAAATAATTTTTCCTCCGGTATCCCCACCAATAAAATAGGCTCCGAGTGCCGAATCACCTTGGCACCCACAACCTTACCCTCCAACGTCATACCCACCAATATCTGAATCGGCTTGCCCGAATAGCCAATGTCACTGGTCAGAAAAACATACCCCACCTTCTTGCCATTCTGCTTCACCTCCGCCTGCGGCGGTGTACCCGTCAACGGACCAATAGGATCCACCCCCGGATAAACCAAGGCAGGCTCCACCTCCACCACATAATCCCCAAACTGACGCGCCTGCACGACCCCCACGGAAGCCAATAACCATACCAACATGGCCATGACCATCCAGACCGTTATCCCCTGCCTGCCCGCCGCGACTTTTTCCATGTCCGGTCTTTCCTTCAATATGTGCAAAATCAACAGGAACCACCCATTCCTTTATGCAAATCATGTTGTAGTAGGTTGATTTTAAAGGAATCTGCTGATTTCTTTACAGGCTATTGGCGGGAGAGTCAAGCGGAATTTTACTTGGAAGGAAGTGTGAAATGCGGGGTGGCACAAACCACCCCGCAATAAAAATCAAAACTCTTTGAAAGATTCCATGGGAGCCGAAAGTTGCCGATTGTGTGCAACAGGAGAAACACTGGAACCACCCTGCGGCCCCTCGTCGCCAATCTTGAAAAAGGCGATGGCATGCCGCAAATTTTCCGCCTGACTGGCCAACTCCTCCGCTGTGGCAGCCATCTCTTCCGATGCCCCCGCATTTTTCTGGATCACCTGATCCAAATTCTGGATGGCACTGTTGATCTGACTCGCCCCCTGATTCTGTTGCACACTGGAGGAGGATATTTCCTGGATCAATTGGGCAATTTTCTGGATATCCGGCACCAGTTTTTTGATAATCCCACCCGCCTTCTCCGCCACCGAAACCGAAGAAGCTGAAAGCTTACCAATTTCACCCGCCGCCGTCTGACTCCGCTCCGCAAGCTTGCGCACCTCGGAGGCCACCACCGCAAACCCCTTGCCATGCTCCCCTGCACGCGCCGCCTCAATGGCCGCATTCAACGCCAACAGGTTGGTCTGCCGGGCAATCTCCTCAATGATGGAAATTTTGCTGGCAATCTCCCGCATGGCCACCACCGAATCTTCCACCGCCTTACCCCCTTCCACCGCATCCCCTGCCGCCCGCTGGGAAAGTCGGGAAGTGGTCTGGGCATTGTCCGTATTGGCCTGAATGGTGGAAACCATCTCCTCCATGGCCGAAGAGGTCTCCTCAATGGAAGCCGCCTGCTCCGTGGAAGACTGGGAAAGTTCCTGGGAAGAGTTGTTCAACTGCTCACTGCCCATGGCCACATTTCCCGCAGCCACCTTGACCTCTATAATAATATCCTTCACATGGTGGATGGCATCCCCAATACTCACCGCCACCTGCCCAACCTCATCCTTTTGGTGAATATCCAATTCCGCCGTCAAATCACCCCGCCCAATGGCATCGGAAAAATGCAATAACTTCACCACCGGACGGGAAATGGAAAGTGTAATCAACACCCCAAACAAAGCCGCCAACACCAAAGCCGCCCCCGCCATCCCCATGGCAGCCGTCATGCCCGCTATAACTTCCTGCTTGGTGGTGTTGAGGGAAAGCTTCTCCGCCTCCTCCGCCAACTTTACATTTTCCTCTACCAAAGGTTCCACCTTGTGCACCGCTTGCCGCATGCCCTCAATCAATCCGGCAATCTCTTTGTCCATGGCCACCAAAGACTGAAAGTCAGAACCATAACGATCCAATTGAGCCAGAATGGTCTTGCGATCCTCCTCCTCAATGCTGGCGGTGGCCACATTCTTTTTCACCTTTTCCAATAAGCCAGCCCACCGCTCCACATACTTGGAATCCTCCCGCAATAAATAATCCTTCTCATATCGCCGCAAGGTGAGATAATCCCGCCAAATATTGGCAATGGAATGATGGTCCAGCAACTGGTCCACCTTGGCCGCCGTGCTGCTCAACGCCTTGCGCTGGGTATCCGTACTGCCCGCTGCCGCCTGCTGGGCATGGACATAATCTGCAAAGGCCTTTTCATAAGGTGCAATCGTTTCGGCAATCTCCTTTTTCAATTCCGCGCCCTGGGAGGTAGAGGCCAAAGTCTGCCGGAATTCATTCATCAACTTGCCATGCTTTTCCACATATTTAGTATCATCACGCAGCATGAAATCCTTTTCAGCCCGCCGCAATTCCAATAGATCAATACGCAAACCTGCCGTATCGAAATCATTCAACTCCTTTTCCAACGCATGGGCGGTTTTGCGAAAGGAACCCTGCAACCCGGAAGATTCATTCAAACCCTTCTTCTCCCAAGCTTTAACCACCCCGGCAAAGGCAGAATAATAGTCGTTTAAACTGGCCAGCAGGGCTTGATCCTTTTCCATCCCCTTGCTGTCCTTGAGATGCTTGTGAATCTCCCGCAAACCTTCCACCTGCTGCCGCGCCCTGGCCACAGCCTTTTCCACCCCATCCCGATATTTCATATCCAAGCGCAACAAAAAATCTTTCTCCCCACGCCGCGCTTGCAACATGGCGGTTTCAACATTCAGCGCATGCTCTTTGATCTCCACCGCACCGGTCAACAAACCTTGATAGGAGGCGTCCACCGTTTGCAAAGTGGTTTGATACCGCAAAGCAACCCCCAGCAACAACAGACCTACCACACCAAAGCTCGCACCAATTTTGAAGGAAATTTTGCGATCCATGAACCAACTGCCAAAAGCCATTTGCTTTTCCCTTGGATGGTGTATTATATTTTAGACTTGGTGAATTTTTGCCAAGTCTATTCCCAAAAAAAACACCCCCCATTCAACCAACTTGAACAGAGGGTGCTACTGAACGTGGATCAGGCGGCGACTTGTTGAACCATGGACAACTCATCCGCCGAGAAAATTTTGTCGATATCCAAAATCAGCAGAAAGCGGTTGTCGTGCTTGCCCATACCCTTCAAAAAGTCACTGCGTAACCGGGTGCCAATCTTGGGGGGCGGCTCGATCTGACCGGGTTCCAACTCCATCACCTCCCGCACCGAGTCCGCCAGGGCACCCATAACAGTGGTCTCATCATCCTGACGAATTTCCACGATAATAATACAGGTGTTGATGGTCTGCTCCGTCTTGGGCATGCCAAATTTCAAACGCATATCCACTACTGGAACCACACTGCCACGCAAGTTGATCACCCCCCGCATGAATTCCGGGGTACGAGGTACTTTGGTAATGGTGGTCAACTCCAAGACTTCGCGAACCTTGGAAATATCCACAGCAAACACTTCCTCATCCAGCATAAAAGTCAAATACTGGGTAGTGGTGGTTATGGAACTGACACTCATTGCCCTATACTCCCAAAATGGTGTTAATTGATATGCGTGGCATATTCTATATCAAAAGTCTGGGAAATGCTACTACAGATTGATCTATGACAAGTTTCCTGGCGGGTTAAATCGGAACGAGAGAAATACGGAGGAAGACGAGATACGGAAAACTCCGTATCTCGTCAATATCAATGACCAATTTTTTGGTTGGCCACCGCTTGTGCTTCTTCATCTTCCACATAGCGGGTCATTTTATTGAGATCCAGAATCAAGGCCACCGTGCCATCCCCCAGGATGGTGGCCCCGGAAAACTCTTCGGAATGGCGGAAATTTTTACCCAGGGTTTTAATAACGGTCTGGTGTTGCCCGATCACATGATCCACCACAAAACCGATGCGTTGCTCTTCCACCCGGGAAATCACAATCTGTTGTACTTCGGGCAGCGGGGGATTTTGAATGAAAAAACGCTCCCGCAGAGAGATATAAGGAACAATTTCACCCCGCACATTGATCACATGGCGACCATGGGTCTCCGAGACCACCTGCTGGGTCAACTCCACGCACTCTTCCACGGCAGCCAGGGGCAAGACAAAAAATTCGTTGGCAATTTGGACCAGCAATCCTTCGATAATCGCCAAAGTGAGGGGCAGACTGAGGGTGATGGTGGTTCCTTGCCCCCGTTTGCTTTGCACCCCGATCTGACCGCGCAAGCCATCGATGGAGCGTTTGACCACATCCATGCCCACACCACGCCCAGAGACATTGGTAATCGCCTTGGCGGTGGAAAAGCCGGGGGCAAAGATGAGTTGGAAAAGTTCTTCTTCGCTCAAATCCGCATCCGGGGAGATCAGACCCTTTTCGATCCCTTTCTGGCGAATGGCCGTGGCATCCAACCCTTTGCCATCGTCTTTCACCCGAATCAGAACGTTGGTTCCCGAATGTTCAGCGGACAAACGAACAGTCCCAATCCGACTTTTACCCGCAGCAGCCCGTAGATCTGGAGTTTCCACCCCGTGGTCGATGCTGTTCCGAATGATGTGGACCAAAGGATCATTGAGTTGATCGATAACGGTTTTATCCAATTCGGTATCGCCGCCATCGGTGGTCATTTCCACCTCTTTGCCCAACTCCACCGAAAGATCCCGCACCAAACGCTTAAATTTATTAAAGGTGGTGCCAATGGGCAGCATGCGGATACTCATGGTATTATCCCGCAGCTCATTGGTGAGGCGTTCCACCTCTTCGGCGATGACTTGCAAATTGTGGTCGCCAATGGTCCCGGAAGTTTGGGAAAGGCGTGCCTGTACGGTAACCAGTTCACCCACCAAGTCAACCAGTTTATCCAGACGGTCGGAGGGCACCCGCACGCTGGTGGCGGAATCCGCTCCTTTGCGTTTATCCCGGTTTTCCTGCAAAACCTTCTGTTCCACCAAGGCGGCCTGCACATCGTCGGATTTAACCAAACCCGCTTTGACCAGCCGTTGCCCCAGGGGTTGTTGCTCTGCCAGCACTCTTTCCAGGGCTTGGGGTGGAATACTGCCCCGATCCACCAAAATTTCACCCAGCCGCTTGCTGCCTTCGTCGCTTTCCAGGGCGTCGGCATCGTCGATCACCCGCACGTCCAACCGACACGCATCTTCCACGAAGATGAAGACATCCCGAATGGCATTCTCCCCCTGATCGGTGGTCAGAAAAATTTCCCAGGAGGTGAAACACCGCTCTGCGTCAATCTCTTCCAGGTCAGGAATGGTTTGGGTAAAGGCGACAATACGGCAGGTTCCAAGTTCTTTTAACTCATTCAATAACAATAATGGATTGGTTCCATTGGCAAAGATATCGGCATTAGGCTGAAAACGAACCCGGTAGGTGCGAGAACTGCTGGTATTGGCATGGGGAGAATCTGGGGAGGTGGCCGCAGCCATCGTGGGAGTCGGAATGGCAAAATCTTCCTCTTCCACCGGTGTATCGGCGGGTGCTCCTCCCATGGAAAGACTTTTCAGCCCGGCGATGATGCGTTCTCCTTCCTGGCTATCCGGGGTGTCTCCCCCCAGGGAGACTTGCAGGAGGGCGCGGATATAGTCACGGGCGGCCAGGGTGAGATCGATAAGGGGTTTGGTCACCCGCATATCACCGTTACGCACCATGTCGAAAACGGTTTCCACTTCATGGGTGAAGGCGGCCACGTCGTCAAATCCGAACATGGCCCCCGAACCCTTGATGGTATGCATGGCACGAAAAACCCGCCCGATGAGGTCACGATCATCAGGCGACTCTTCCAATGCCAAGAGCGAGTCTTCCAACTCGGAGAGGAGCTCAAAGGCCTCCTCGGTATATGCACTGGTGTCGAATCCCATGGACATGACTGCTAACTCCCTGTTCAGCCCAGAACTTTTTTGATGACGCTCAACAATTGTTCCGGTTTGAAGGGTTTGACGATCCAGCCGGTGGCTCCCGCATCTTTGCCTTCCTGCTTACGGGTGGCTTGTGACTCGGTGGTCAACATGATGATGGGAGTGAATTTATAGGATGGCAGGGCGCGCAGTTTTTTAATCAACTCAATGCCATCCATGTTGGGCATGTTCAGATCGGTAATGACCATGTCCACCTGGGAGGCCTTGAATTTATTAATTGCATCAACCCCATCCACCGCTTCCACCACATCATAGCCTGCCCCTTTCAGGGTAAGGGAGACCATTTGACGGACGCTGGAGGAATCATCCACAGTTCCTATTTTGGCCATTAGCTTGCTTCTCCAATCCACAATCCGCTTTTATCATTTTCGCCGACACAGTTAGTAAATCCAGCCGTAAGGATAGCATCCCGCAGAGCTGCGGGAAGAGGGCCACGCAAAGTCAAGGAACCACCTCCACGGTGCAGGTGGCGATGGGCAGAACACAAAAGCTGCAATACCGACAAATCAGCACTATTCGTATCAGAAAACTGCAAGGTAAGGTGCTGGACCTTGCCCACCAATTCCAAAAGAGTAGCGTGTAATTTTTGGGCTTGGCTGATGTTGGCCGGGCCAGAAAATTTCAGCACTGCCGCTGCCCCGCCTTCATCCAGAGTATATTCAATCATCGTAAAACTCCATAGTTAACCGGCGAGCGAAAACGCTGCCTCGCAACCTGACCTTTTTACCAGATCACCACTGGCAGTCAATAAAAAAACTCGCACCACAAGGAATTTCTTATGAGAATTGTTCCATGTGTGCATAGATTTGGTCTAGAATTTCACGGCTTGCACTGGCTGGATTATCAGCTTGCAGTATACCACGAATAATGGCAACACCAAAGGCTCCTGCTTGCAGGGCTAAAGCACAATTTTGGGGATGGATACCCCCTAGAGCCAGCACCGGACCCGTTATCTCTCGTCGCCATTGTGAAAATATTTCCACTCCCAACCCTTGCGCATCGGGATGAGAGAGGGTTGGAAAGAGGGGCGAGAGGGTGACATAGTCCGCCCCATCCAAAAATGCCTGTTTGGCCTCTTGCGGGGTATGACAGGAGCGTCCCAACAGTCGTCCACCCCCCAACAAACGGCGTGCCAGGGGCGTGGGAAGTCCGTTGGAGGGTAGTTGTACCCCCTGAGCCTCCACCGCCAAGGCCACGTCCACCCGGTCATGAATGAGAAGCTGCCCTCCGGTGGGTTGCAACAAGGTTTTCAAGGCCAGGGCGGTGGCGGTAAGAGATTGGGCAGCTTCACCCTTGGCGCGCAACAACACATGGCCCACCCCGCCAGCTACCGCCTGTTCCACCCGATCCAATAAATCTTCGCAAGGTTCGGTGATCAACAACAGCCGGGGAACCATCAGCGTACCCCCAACCAGCGATGGGTTTGCAGGGACAGGCGCAAACGACCACGACTGGCCATTACCAGTTGGTAACACAACCGGGCGGCTTCCGGGTCCATGGTTTCATTTCGGGCCACCGGTTGCACCAATACCCTCCCATGGCGTTCCATCCAATGGCCTATGGTTTGTTCCAGGTTAGGGTCCAAAGGGGCAACGATGACAAATTTGATCTCGTGGGCGGACTGATAGCACTCATCGGTGAGAGAAGTTTTGGGAGAGAGGGTGATCCAGTCCAGTTCAATGGGAAAAACACCCCCCACCCCGCTGGTTTCCATGGCCACCCAATAGCCTTGCTGTTTGAGGGCCAGGATCAGCTCTTGCAAACCGGGCTGGATCAACGGTTCGCCACCGGTGAGCACCACGGAAGGAATTCCTGCCCCGACACTGGTAATCTCCCGCAGCAGTTCATCCAGGTTAAGACGGCGTACTGCCTGGGGATCCCGGTGCAAGGGTTCGTCGCACCAGTCGCAGCGCAGGGGGCAGCCGGAAAATCGTACAAAGACCACCGGTCGTCCTGTCCAACTTCCTTCCCCCTGGATGGAGGCGAACAGGTCGCAGATGGGATAGCTGGTCATGGCAGGTGGGTCAATTCGGAGCGGTCCACCTCCACCCAGGCCCGTTCCGTCTCCCACAGGCGAATGCGGCTGATGCGGGAGTCTCCCAATTCCGGGCGACCGTCCAGATGATGGGCGCACCAAGTGAGAATCCACAGGGCCAAATGTTCTGCCGATGGGTAGGGCAGGTTGGGAATGCTATCGTTCAAATGGCGGTGGTCCAGGAAGGGTTGGATCAACTCCCGCTCCACCACCTGATGGAGGCGTCCGAAATCCACCACAAAGCCCGATTGGGGATCCTGAGGATCCACCGGGCGCATTTTACCTTCCAACTCGATCTCCAGCCGGTAGGAGTGGCCGTGCAGATGGCGGCAGGCTCCATCATGATGGGGCAGGCTGTGGGAGGCCTCAAAACGGAAGGCGCGGACGATTCTCAAGGCAGCCCCCCCTGACGAATCACCTCTTCAAAATAGGCGATGGTCTTTTGCAGTCCCTCTTCCAAATGCACCTTGGGTTCCCATTGCAGGAGTTCTTTGGCCAGGGTGATGTTGGGTCGCCGTTGGCGGGGATCGTCTCCCGGCAGTGGGCAGTAGATGAGGCGGGAGGAGGAGCCGGTTATCTGGAGAATTTTCTCCGCCAGCTCAATCATGGTAAACTCCCGTGGGTTGCCCAGATTGATGGGACCGGTCACCTCATGATCCGTGCCCATGAGGCGCACCAAACCGTCCACCAAATCATCCACAAAGCAGAAGGAGCGGGTTTGTGAACCGTCGCCGTAGATGGTGATATCCTTGTTCTGCAACGCCTGGACGATAAAGTTGGAGACCACCCGACCATCGTTGGGCAGCATGCGGGGACCGTAGGTGTTGAAAATACGCGCCACCTTGATGGCCAGATTGTGTTGGCGGCGATAATCGAAAAACAGGGTTTCGGCGCAACGTTTACCTTCGTCGTAGCAGGCCCGGGGACCAATGGGGTTGACGTTGCCCCAATAGCTCTCTTCCTGGGGATGCTGATGGGGATCCCCGTAAACCTCGCTGGTGGACGCCTGCAAGATGGTGGCCCGCAACCGTTTGGCCAACCCCAACATGTTGATGGCCCCATGCACCGAGGTCTTGGTAGTTTGCACCGGATCGTGTTGATAATGAATGGGAGAGGCGGGACAGGCCAAATTATAAATTTGATCCGCCTCCACATAGAGGGGGAAGGTGACATCGTGGCGGATTAGTTCAAAGGAGGGGTTTCCCAACAACTCCACCACATTTTGCCGTGAACTGGTGAAAAAATTATCCACACAGATCACCTCCTTACCTTCCGCCAACAAGCGACGACACAGGTGTGAACCCAAGAATCCGGCTCCGCCGGTCACCACCACCCGATTGCCTTTCATAGTCGATCCCATGGCCTTGGTTTGGGGTTGCTAAAATCCTTCCTCTTCATAATGGCATTTTTGCACCATGGGTTCTAGCGATTTCCTCACATTATCCTTCCAGGGAATCCAAAGAGGAGAAGTCGGGCAAGCTGCCATAGCCCTCCTGCTGATTATTTTCCTCTTCCGTGAGATTTTGGTAGCTCTGCTGCTGGTTGCCTTGATCATCCTCCACATGGGACATCCAATCACCGCTTTGGCTGGCGGAACTGGTCATCCCTTGCTGATCATCATCGGTGGCGGAAAGCCAGGAGGTGCCGTTGGCGGTGTCGTCCCCTGAAAAGACACTTTTGTTCTCGGACAACGCCATTAAATCTTCTTCATCCCCCCAGGAGGCACCGGAAGTCCCTTTGATATAGGCGGGATTGTCCCCATCCAAACCATCCACATCGTTGCCGTGGCCCCGGTCTTCATGTTCTCTGGTCAGGTCGTCGGATGCTTCCTGACGAGCGGTGGCCGGATTATCTTCATCCACTCCATCCGCATCGTTGCCATGGCCC
>JADFXB010000111.1 GCA_015233935.1 Magnetococcales bacterium
TGCCCGATATCCCCATTTTCATCTGCACCTTTGCTTCAGCCAGCCGTTGCCCAATGAGCGAGCAGGCCGGGATTTCCAGCACCAGGGACATGTGGATATCACCCTGTTGCGCCTGACCCTCTCTTTGAAACCCTATCGGTTTTACGTCTGCGGACCACGGGGGATGATGGAATCCCTGATACCGGCTCTGGAAGCCTGGGGCGTGCCAGAAGAACACCTGCATTATGAGTCATTCGGCCCGGCCTCCCTGTCCAAAACGGCTCAAAAACAAACCGCTCTTTCCCATTCCAACCAAACGGCACCCCCCATCACCGTCACCTTCATTCGTTCGGGAAAATCGCTGATCTGGGATGGTGAGAGCGACTCTCTGTTACAGTTTGCGGAACGTCATGGCATTGAGGTGGCCTCCGGCTGTCGCGCTGGCGGGTGTGGGGCGTGCCAGACCAAGATTGAATCGGGTGGGGTGGATTATATTCAATCCCCGGATTTTGTCCCAGAGCGGGGCCATTGTCTGCTCTGCATCTCCCGTCCCCAAAGGGACGTGACCCTGCTGGCATGAGGTCCCTTATGAACAACTCCCTCTTTCGCATGGAAGTGGTGCCTTTTCTGGGACAGTTCGCGGCCTTGCTGGTGGCCACACTGGTGGGTGATCTGCTTTTGCATGCCCTGGGTTGGGTGTGGATTGGTCGCTATCTGGGCATTCCTGGGACTTTGTTGATTCTGATTTCTCTCTTCTACTCCCTGCGTAAACGCAAGGTGATCCAAACCGGCAACCCACAAACCTTGCTGAAAATGCATGAATATTTTACCTGGCTGGGGGCACTCATGGTTTTTATCCATGCCGGGGTCCATTTTGACGCCGTTTTGCCCTGGCTGGCCACGGTTGCCATGATGGTCAATGTCATCAGCGGATTGGTGGGCCGCTTTCTCCTCGCCCGCTCAAGACGCTTCCTGGCAGAAACACAGGAAAAATATCGCATGCATGGTCTCTCCAAGTCCGCTGTGGAAACAGAAATGTTCTGGGATGCGGTCACCTATGATTGGATGGCCAAGTGGCGGGCAGTGCATTTTCCCATCTCCTTCGCTTTTGGGGTGTTGGCACTGGGCCATCTGGTAAGCGTTCTTTTGTTTTGGGAATGGCCATGAATCCCATCGTCAAATATCTGCTTTGGTTTAATCTGGGGATCATCACCCTCTTGGTGTTCCTCTACCCCCATTTGATGATCGCCCCAGGTGGATTAATCAAAGGGCATGCCAGCTTGGAGCGGGATTGTTTTGCCTGTCACACCCCCTTGTTTGGGGCGTCTGAAACCAAGTGTGTGGCCTGTCACAAGGTGAAAGAAATTGGGGTGACCACCAGCAAGGGGGTTCCTCTCACCGAAAAAAAGACCAAGGTTCCCTTCCATCAAAACTTGTTGGGCCAGGATTGTGTGGCCTGCCACAGCGACCATGCAGGAATCGCCAAATATCGGGTGAGCGGACGGTTTTCCCATCAATTGTTGCAAGAGACCACCCGCAGCCAATGCACCACCTGTCATCGGCGGCCTGATGATCCATTTCATCGTCAAGCCTCCCAACAATGCACCCAGTGTCATGGCATGGACAAGTGGAAGCCTGCCACCTTTAACCATGAAAAGTATTTTTCTTTCGACCGGGATCACAACGTCAAGTGTGCTGTCTGTCATCCAGGAGAAGATTATAAAAAATACACCTGCTATGGCTGCCATGAGCATTCCGTGGCCAAGGTACGGAAAAAGCATGTGAAGGAGGGGATCAACGATTACGAGCGTTGTGTGCTATGCCACCGTAATGCAGACGAGCATGCAGCTAAAGATTTGTGGCGGTCCGGGCGTTGGCGGGATGGTTTGTCTGGGGTGCCTGCCCATTTGCAAGAGGGGGATTCCGGTTTCTCTGGGCAATCTTATGGTGGCCGTGATGATGAGAAAAGGCGCGGCCACAAAAAGCACAAAGACCATGATGACGATGATTGAAAGGGATGGATCACCACGGTCAGAATCCCTGCCAAAGATTATTGATGGATGGCCTCCCCCAAAACAGCCAGGCAAGCCTCCTTGAGACTCTCCCCCAGGGAAGGGTGAGGAAAGATAACGCCCGCCAGGGTGCGAACGCTCCAGTGTTGGCTCAAGGCCGCCGTGGCGGTGGCCACCAGTTCGGAAACCTGGGGACCGATCATGTGTACACCCAGCAGTCGTTCGCTGCCCTCTTCCATCACCACTTTCACCACCCCATCGGCATGGTCCGCAGTGCGGGCGCGGGGGTTGGCGGTGAAAAAGGCTTGTCCACAACGTACCGCCAAGCCCTGCTCCTTGGCTTGGCTCTCGCTCAATCCCACTGCCGCCACCTCCGGGTGGGTATAGACCACCATGGGAATGGGGGAAGTCGGGGAGGGGTGGGGAAAGTGGGCCAATAGTTCGGCAAAGCGTACCCCTTCCGCCATGGCCCGGTGGGCCAGCATGGGACCAGGGGTGCAATCTCCCAAGGCATAGATGCCAGGCAGGGAGGTTTGAAAGGTTTCATCCACCCAAATGCGTTCCCCGCTCATGGCCAAATGGAGGTGGGAAACCTGCTCCACGTTGGGTTGCCGCCCGGTGGCCACCAAGACCACATCGGCAGTCACCTGCCCTGGACTCCCCTGGCCATCCACCAGGTTGACCACCCTCTCCTCCCCCTGGCGTACCACCTCAATCACCTGCATCCCACACTGAAAGGTGATTCCCTGCTTTTGCCACAGACGGCGACCATGGCGTACCAATGTGGCATCCCAACCGGGCAGGATATCGGCCATGGCCTCCACCACCGTTACCCGACTACCCAGTCGCGACCACAAGGAAGCCATCTCCAAACCAATGGCCCCACCGCCCAAAATGGCCATGCGACCAGGCTGGTTGTTTGATGCAAGGGCATGGCTGGAATCCCAAATGCCCACCCCATCCACCGTCACCCCTGGCAGAGCACGGGAGCGACTGCCCAAGGCCAATAAAATATGTCTGCACGCAAGCGTTGTTACCCCAGACGCCTCCGTTACCTCCACCTCCCCCGCCTTGACCACCAAACCACTACCCTTCAGCCAAGTCACCCCATATTTTTTAAACAAAGAGACAATACCTTGCGCCAGCCCCCGTACCACCTGCTCCTTGCGCTCCAGCATGGCAGCCAATGGTTTGGGTACGGTTTGCCAGCCATCTTCCAACAAAGATTTGGAAGGAATGCACCCATAATGCAGGCAGGTTCCTCCTGGTAACGCACCCCGATCCACCAAGGCCACTTTAAGACCCAGGCGCGCCGCCCGCAAAGCCGCCACATAACCGCCCGGTCCACCACCAATGACCACCAAATCCCAGGTATCCGCCATATTTCTATACTCCATGGACTATTCTTCCCAATCTTTGGGCAGGGTAGCGATTTTTTTATTGTCTGGCAAAGGTTCCTTCTTTTACCATTCCTGGATCTCCATGGCCTGAACAAACGTGATGAAAGAATCTTTCGTGGACCAATCCCCGGCATTTCATGCCGAATCCTTCGCCTACCTCTACACAGTGGAACAAAACCATTTTTGGTTTCGTATCCGCAACCAGATATTGATTCACCTTACCAACACCTATCTGGCCCCCTATACCAAGCCCCTCTTTCTGGAACTGGGTTGTGGCACCGGCTTTGTACTGGATGGACTGACACAAAATAAAAATTTCCAAATGATCGGCTCCGAACTCTTCTGGCAGGGATTGCACTTTGCCCGCCAACGCCTCCCCCAGCAACCACTGGTGCAACTGGATGCCCGTCAGATGCCCTTTAAAGAAACCTTTCAGGCAGTGGGGGCCTTCGATGTGCTGGAACATATCCCGGAAGACCAACAGGTCATCTCCCATGTTTGGGATATCTTGCAACCAGGGGGCTATTTTTTTGTCACCGTTCCCCAGCATCCCTGGCTGTGGAGCTTAAGTGATGAACTCGCCTGCCATCAAAGACGCTATACCCGTGCGGAAATGATCCATAAATTAACAGCTGCCGGATTTAAAATTGCCTATTGCAGCTCTTTCATCTCTACCCTGCTTCCCCTATTGATCCTCAACAGGCTCCTGTTTCGTCCCAAGTTTGCCGATCAACACGGGCGCGGCAACCAGGAGATGGCCCTGCCCGCCTGGCAGAACAACCTGCTGGAAAGGTTGAGCCACCTGGATTACTGGGCCATACGCCACGGCTTCTCCCTGCCCTGGGGCGGCTCCCTGGTGGTGGTTGCTACCAAAGATTCTTCCTAAGTCCACGATGTCAATCTCACCCATAAGCCAATCTTTGCGAATATGGGATATCAAGGCACTTTGCAATCGGCTGGAATGCAGGTATTATCGTAGCTTTACAAATGGCAGGAAGGTCATGCCCATTTTCAACCATGGGCCTGGCCCTGGTCATACCTTGAACCCTGGAGGGTGATGATGTCGAAGAGAAAAGACAAAGAGCAACTGGACGATGAACTGTTGGACAGCGATGCCCTGACCGCCGAACACCATGGTGAAAAACCCAAAAAAGGTGCCCATGGTGGAGAAATCGTTCTTGGTCTCGGCAGCCAGCTTGCTCGACCCAAGGCACGTCCCAAGCTGAAAAAGATGACCGAACCAGAATATCTGGAAGCCATCGCCCCCCTGCATGTGGAATTGTTGAAGATGCAGTATTGGGTACGGGAAAATGGTATCAAACTGATGGTGGTCTTTGAAGGACGGGATGCCGCTGGCAAGGGTGGAACCCTCAAACGTATCACCGAACATCTCAATCCCCGTGGTTTCCGGGTGGTCGCCCTGGATAAGCCTACCGATCGGGAGCGGGCCAGTTGGTATTTCCAACGCTATGTGGCTCACCTGCCCACCACCGGCGAAATCGTCCTCTGGGATCGCAGTTGGTACAATCGGGGCGGTGTGGAACGGGTTATGGGCTTCTGCTCCGAAGATGAAGTCAAAGAATTTCTGCGGGTGGTTCCGGAGGTCGAACGCCAGTGGGTGCAATCCGCCAACATCAAAATTTTCAAACTGTGGTTCTCGGTGAGCAAGGAAGAACAACTGCGCCGCTTCAACAGCCGGTTGAACGATCCCTTGAAACAGTGGAAATTAAGCCCGGTGGACAAGGAATCCCAAGATAAATGGGACGACTACACCAAGGCCAAGGAGGATATCTTCTACTACTCGGATACCTCCTATGCCCCCTGGACCATCATCAAGTCCGATGACAAACGGCGCGCCCGTTTGGCCACCATCAAGTTTTTGTTGAATCAGTTGGACTACCCCAACAAAAACAAAGAACTGCTTGATTACGATGCCCGACTGGTGCGTACCGTCAAAGAAGAACTGGGTATCGATTGATCATCTTGAAATGATGACCAGCGGTGTCTCCACGCCGCTGGTCAAATCCTGCAACCAGGCGGAAAACCCCATGCCGCCCCACCCTTCAGGAGAGGAACAGCCATGTTCGACAGATCCCCCGAAGCGGTCATCCAATCCCTGGTCTCTGCCGAACTTTACTCGGAAGGACATCTCAAGGAGGATGGCAGCCCCATGGTGCCGTTGGTTACCGTCTCCCGTTCCTGTGGCAGCAATGGCACCCTCATTGCCCAGCAACTGTCGGAACGGCTCAAGGTGCGTTTTTACGACAAAGAACTGCTCAACGAAATCGTCAAGGTTGCCAAAGGGGATAAATATCTCCTGGAACGGCTGGATGAGCATGCCACCACCCTGATGGATGAACTCATCCACACCTTTTTTGCCAAAAAAGGGGTCTCCCGTCACGATTTCCACCACTATCTCATCAAGGTGGTCCTGGGCATCTCCCGCACCGGTGGCGTCATCGTTGGGCGTGGTGCCCATTTGCTGGTTCCCCACCCCAGGGTCTTTCGTCTGCGCCTGGAAGGTAGCCTGCCCATCTGTGCCAAGCGTATCGCTGAACGCATGGGGGTGAAACCCGCCAAGGCGGAAAAAATCATCCTCAAAACCGATGCAGATCGGGACGAGTTCGTCAAAAAAATCTTCAAAAGCTATCCCACCAAACGCATCTTTTACGATTTGGTGGTCAACACCGATAATTTTACCACCCAACAGGTGGTCAATATCGTGGCGGTCGCCATGGCCGAAGCCGGTTTTGCCGTACCGGAGATCACCCCGGCTGCTGCCCAAGAGTGATCCCCCCATCCAAAGCCGACCCTGATAAGGGTCGGCTTTGCCAGTGAAAGCAGCACATGGATGATACCCGTCTGCTCTGGAAAAAGATCATCAAAGCCCTGGGCCGTTACTCCGGTTCCCACCTCTTCGTTCGCCGTCTGATTCGCCGTCTGGAGCAGGTTCGCCTGTTGCACGATGAAGGGCAACGCCGCCTGCAAAATTTGCGTTATCAGCAGCAGGAACTCGCTCGATCAGAACAAAAATATTTTGCCCTGTTCGATCAAAATCCCCAGGCTCAACTGTTGGTGGATCGTAACAGCCGCATCACCGAAGTCAACCAGAATGCCATCGCCTTGTTGGGTATGGAGCGGGCCGCATTGTTGGGGACTCTGTTGACAGACCATGTGGATATTTCGGATCTCTCTTTATGGCAGGATTGGTTGTCCTTTGGGGATTATCAAAATCCATTGCAACTACAGATTACCACCCGACTGGCCAACACCGCCTTCAACCTGCATGCCATGCCACTGGTCATGCAGGGGCAGGATATTTCTGCCTGGCTTATTTCTTTAGAGAAAATGTCCTCTAACCACCCCCTGCTCCCCTTGCAGGGATCTGATAATCCCTTTGTTCCAGCCAGCGACCGTTTTTTCCTGTTGGATGCCGAAGGGAGGATTCAGGCGACGGGTGGTAGTGGTTTGACAGAGGAGCAAAAGCCGGGAAACCTCCTGCTGCAAACCGTGGATACCAAAGAAGAGCCGTTGTTGCGACATGCCCTGGCCAACGCCCAATTGGCGGGATTGCCCCAATGTTATGATTATCCGCTGGAAGATTATCTTCATAGTACCCCCCGCTGGACCCACCGGGTGGCGGCTTTGACAGATGGCCAGAAGCAAACCAAGGGCTATCTGATAGCCCAACTGGAAATATCCGACCGTCTCCTGAAGGAACACCGGGCTACCATGGCGCGGCAACGCATTTTTTCCTTGCTGGATGCCTTGCCCGCCTTTGTCTATCTGCAAAATCGTCAGCGGGTGATCCAATACGCCAACACCGCCTTTCGCACCATCTTTGGCGAGGTGGAAGGCGGACGAACCTGTTGGCAAATTTTTCATCCCTTGGGACACCATTGCGATGTCTGTCACGGTGAAAAGGTTTTCAGTCAAGGCGTCTCGGAACAATGGGAGGTGACCGACCGTCAGGGGCGGGTCTACATGGTTCACGACAGCCTTTTCACGGAAGAGGGGTGGGAACCCCTGATGATGGGGGTAGGATTGGAAATCACCCCTCGCATTCAAGCGGAAGAGGCCCTGGCCCGCAGCGAACACCGTTTTCAAGCCCTGGCCCGCATGGCCCCGGTAGGCATCTTTCGTACCGATATTCAGGGTAACTGGATCTTTGTCAATCCACGCTGGGAAGAGATTACCGGATTGACCGTCCAACAAGCTGCTGGTTGCGGTTGGTTGCAGGCGGTCCATCCCCAGGATCGGGAACCCCTGTTGACCTCCTGGCAAAAGGCGTTGGCAGAACCCCAACCCTTGCAAGCCGAATTTCGTCTGCAAAAAACCACCGGTGATATCTTGTGGGTCATCTGCCAGGCCACTCCAGACGTGGATGAAATCGACGGCTTTGTGGGACTGGTGGGGACCATCACCGATATCAGTGAACGGCGTATCATGGAAGAGGCCTTGAGCGAAAGCAATCGTCGCTACCGGGCCATCGTGGAAGATCAAACCGAATTGATCGGTCGTTTTCAACCCGATGGCAGCCTCACCTTTGTCAATGAAGCCTATTGCAGATATTTCAATCAGCCACGGGAAACCCTGCTGGGCAGCCATTTTCTTCACCATGTGTTGGAGGAGACCAAAGCCGCCATCGGACCCAAATTGGCAGAATTGACCCGCTCCTCCCCAGTGGTGGCCATTGAGCATCAATCCTTTGTGGGAGAGGTGCGTTGGCAAAAGTGGACCTACCGGGCCATCTTCACCCTGGATGGCCAACTGGCCGAATATCAGGCGGTGGGACGGGATATCACCGAGGATAAAAAAATTCAGGAGGCCATCCTCCACCTCAAGGATGAACTGGAGTTGCAGGAGCGCAAAAGATTGGCCATCACCCTGCATGATGGGGTGGGACAATCCATGCAGGCCATCAATCTGGGCTTGAAACTGGCCGCCACCACCTTTCCCCACAATCCCAACGAAGCCCTGAAAACCCTGCGGGAGATGAGTCGGGAAATTACCGAAACCATCGCCCAATTGCGGGATATCACCGGTGAATTGCGCCCCTCCTTTCTGGAACGCATGGAACTGGTGGAGGCCATGCGCTGGTGGGGTGGACGGGTGGCAGAACGTTCCAGGGTAGAGGTGCGCATCCAGCCCCGTACCGAGCTTCCGCCCTTGAGTTTACGCATTAAATACAACTGTTTCCAAATATTTCAAGAGGCCCTCACCAATGCCATCAAACACTCCGGCTCCAAGGAGGTGATCGTCACCCTGGAACATACGGTGGATGACCACCTGAAGATGGAAATCATGGACCGGGGCAAGGGATTTGATCCCAACAAGGAAGGGGGCGTCTCCCAACAAGGATTGGGCCTTTCCATTATTCCTGAACGGGTAGCCCGTATGGGCGGAACTTTAAACGTGCGCAGTGAACCCGGACGTGGGGTTGTCATTTCGGTGCTGGTTCCCAGTGGGGAAAAAGAGTGCACGGGCAGACAAGGGGGATTATCATGATTCGATTGGTGCTGGCCGATGACCATACCATCTTTCGCCAAGGTTTGGCGCGTCTGCTGCAGAGCGGCAAAAAAATAAAGCTTCTCTCCGAGGCCGGTGATGGCCAGCAAGCTTGGCAGCTGATTCGGGAGTTGCAGCCGGATATTGCGCTTTTGGATATCTCCATGCCGGGTATGAGCGGTATTGAAGTGGCCAAGTTGATCATCGAGGAGGGGTTGCCTACCCGTATTGTCTTGTTGACCATGCACGATGATCCCGCCCTGGCCGCCGAAGCCAAACAAACAGGTGCCCATGGTTATGTTCTTAAAGACAATACTTTTGAGGAGTTATTAGAGGCAGTGGAGACGGTTGCCAATGGTGGCACCTTCATGAGTCGTCCGGTTTCTGATAAGTTGAATGATTTTATGGAGCAAGGGGGCTATCCAGTTCTCTCCCCAAGAGAACGTCAAGTATTACAAGGTATTGCCTCTGGTCAGACCAATAAGGAGATTGCCAGAAACTTGAAAATCAGCCCCAAGACGGTGGAAACCCATCGCTCCAGGTTGATGGAAAAACTCAACCGTCGCACTTCGGCAGAGCTGGTCCGTTATGCGGTAAAAACAGGATTGGTGTAAACATCCTGGCAGAATGAGGGATTATTTGGCATCATTTGCATTTTGATTTCCTCGGGTGCACAATGAGCAAATGCATCCAATAGACAGACTGAATTATTCCATGACGCCAGAACAAATATTGCAAGCCGATATGATCCTGGATCCTGCTGATTTGCGAACAGTGGTGGATCTGGCATCTCGTTCTTCCGCCATATTGGAGATATGGTTGGATCGGGACAAACGGACCTTTACCTCTCGTTTTTATGCCCCGCCAGAGGGTGTAAAGCCGCCGGAAGACTGTTTATGGATCTTTCCCCTGGAGCCTGCCAATGGTAATATTCTGGTACGGCAAACGGGACAGATCAAATTCATGTTCTACCTGGGGCAATATGCAGTGGGTGGTTCCAGCCAGTTTCTGCGTGTTGAAACGGTGGGAAATGTTCGTGTTTTGGCCATCAGCATTCCCAGTTTGCTGCGCTCCCGTCTGCAACGGAGCACCCCCCGCTATCCCATTCCCAGGGATCGTCCCTGTATTGTGCGAGCCAGTCGTCTGCGGGAGATCATGTTGAGTGGGACCTTGCTGGATGTGCATTTGCATGGTCTGGGGTTTGAGGTGACCAGGGTAGAGGGGGAGTTTGAAAAAGGGGACTCGGTGAGTGTGGAGGTGCAGCCCTCTTCCTTTGGTATTCAGCCCTTCAAGGTGTTGGGAACGGTGTGTTTTAAATCCCGTATTCGAGATAACGACAGCATGGCCTCGCTGGCCGACCGCTACGGCATATTGCTGGCCCAGGATAGTCAGTACATTCTGTTAAGGCAATTGGTGGAAAAATTGCGGCGCATGGGTTAAAACATCACGACGATCAAGGAGGTGATGACATGGTAGCGAAGCATTTCAAAAAAGGTGTGGTCCTCTTGGTGGCCCTGGTAACTGCCGGTAGTGCCCTGGCAGAAGATAAAACAGCAACCAAACCTGCCACCAAACCCACGGTTGCCTATCCTTGGGGATATGCACCGCCTCCGGTTTATGGTTATGGTCCCTGGGGGGGAATGCCTTATGGTTACCTGCCCCCCGTTTATGGCTATCTGCCTCCTCCAGTCTACGGACCTTGGGGATATGGCGCACCCCCCGCTTGGGGCTATGGCCAACCTTTTGGGGGTATGACCCAGGCTGCCAGACAACCCCGTATCAATCAGGCAGTATTGAATGAGTTAAAAGGCAAGCTGGGGGTTCGTGCCAATCAGGAAAGTTATTGGAACGATCTGGCCAAAGAACTCCTGAAGCTGAAACCGGAAGAAAATCCTCTCAAATCTCAGCCAGTCTTGGCAGCCTACGAACGTTTACGTTCGGTGCTGGATGAAAAACAGCGCGCCCTGGCCGACGGCTTTAAAAATTCCCTCATTTGGTAAGGGTTTTTGCTTGTTTCGGGGGAAGAACTCTTCCCCCGGAGCAGGCAGCTGGTTACGATGCCAGACGATACTCCCGCTGCTGAATGCGTTCTTCCTCAGCGGCCACACAGGGATCATTTTCCGCCTCTGTCTCACCGGCCAACATTTCCGCCACCTCTTGGGCGATGCCGTAATGCTGGATCCCCTCGATCACACACTCTCCCACCACGGTATGATCTTTGTGACACACGCTGTAGCCTGTTTCTCCTGTTTCGATCAGATAGGTATCCATTTTTTTCTCCTTGGCTGAAGATTCTTTCAGCATATGCTTATTGAGACTCATTTGTATTTGTCTGGTTAGTCTGTTGGTAAGGGCAAAAGGTTCCCAATTCTGCCGGAGTGGCAGGTCGATTTTTCGCTGCAAGTTCAGATAAGAGATGGATAGTAAAGGGGGTGTCAGCGGCGGAGTAGGTTTTTCTCTTTCTCTTTCAGTATATTGCGTGATTCTACCACCTGGGCTGGGGTCATACGTTTCAGGACGATGGTGGCTGACTGTGCTGCCAGACTGTCCCCCTGGCGGGCGGCCAGTTGAAACCATACATACGCTTGCACCGGGTTTTCTTCTACCCCAACCCCTTCCAGATACATCACCCCCAGATTGAAGCGGGCAAAACGATTACCCTTGTTGGCCTCATTTTCAAAAATG
>JADFXB010000112.1 GCA_015233935.1 Magnetococcales bacterium
AGCCAGATTGAAAATGCGGTCAGTCGGGTGTTGGACCAGGGATTGCGCACGGCGGATATCATGGATAAAGGCTCCACCCTGATTGGGTGTGCCGCCATGGGTGATGCGGTGGTGGCGGCTCTTGAAAAAGGTTGATCCTTTCCAAGGATTTTCCACTATAATCTGTCAGATCGGCTGAACTTTAAGCTGTGGGCGTTGGCCCCAAGAGGAATGGTATGCGTAGCTTCAACGTGGCGGTAGCCGGTGCAACCGGTAATGTGGGACGGGAAATCTTGAGCATTCTCGAACAGCGCAACTTCCCGGTCAATCAAATCCATCTGCTGGCTTCCAGCCGGTCGGCGGGCAGCAAGGTGAGCTTCCGTGGTCAGGAAGTGGTGGTGGAAAACCTGGAAACCTTCGATTTCACTGGCTGCCAGCTCGGTCTTTTTTCGCCGGGTGCCAAAGTGTCGGCGGTTTACGCCCCCAAGGCGGCTGCGGCTGGTTGCGTGGTGGTGGACAACACCTCCTTCTTCCGCATGGACCCGGAAGTTCCTCTGGTGGTCCCGGAGGTCAATCCCCAGGCCATTGGTGAATACAAGAAGAAGGGGATCATCTCCAATCCCAACTGCTCCACCATTCAAATGGTGGTGGCCCTCAAACCCCTGCACGATTTCGCACGGATCAAGCGCATCGTGGTTTCCACCTATCAGGCGGTTTCTGGCGCGGGCAAGGATGCCATGGATGAGCTGTGGGAACAAACCCGTGCCAAGTATATGACTGGCCAGGATGTTCCCCCGAAAAAATTCCTCAAGGAGATCTCCTTCAACCTGTTGCCCCACATCGATGTCTTCCTGGAAAACGGTTACACCAAGGAAGAGATGAAGATGGTCCATGAAACCCATAAAATTCTGGATTCTTCCATCCGGGTAACTGCCACCACCGTGCGGGTACCCGTTTTCAACAGCCACTCCGAATCGGTAAACATTGAGACCGAGAAGAAAATTACGGTTGCACAGGCCCGTGAATTGCTGGCCAACGCCCCCGGCGTGGTGGTAATGGACGATCCTACCAAACCCCTCTATGCCACCCCCCGTGATACCTCTGGCACGGATCCGGTCTTTGTCTCCCGCATTCGTGAGGATGAATCGGTGGATAATGGTCTCAACCTGTGGGTAGTGGCCGACAATCTGCGCAAGGGTGCCGCCTTGAATGCGGTGCAGATTGCTGAAATTCTCATTCGTGACCACCTGTAAGGGTGATACTGTCGAAATATTGACGACACCTTGTGAAACATTACGCCCCATGGTCCCCCATGGGGCTTTTTTTACGCGCCCTGCCTGTATTCCGACTATGGCACAAAACATGCTTGTAACTGGTCGGATATCCCCTTTTGGGACCGTCCGAAACCTATTCGGTATAAGGAAAAGGTGATGCGTACTCGGTTTCTTGCACAATCCACATTAGGTCTGGCGTTGCTGTTTGCCACGCCCTCTCTGTCACATGCCTACTCCCTGGGGGAGATTCGGGTTACCAGCATGTTGGGGGAGGCTTTTTATGCGGAAATTCCGTTGCAATTGCGGGAGGGAGAGAGCATCAAGGAGTTTGGCATCTCCTTGGCCAGCCAGGAGGAGTACACAGTCCTGGAGTTGCACCGCTCGGCAGCCACAGTGCAACTGGATGTCAAACTGCGCCAGGACAGCCGTGGCAACCGCATCGTCTTGAAAAGCGAAAGCCCCATTCAGGAACCCTTTTTCAATTTATTATTGAAAACAACGGTGGGTTCCGGTGCCCATTTTCGTAATTTTCCCGTCTTTTTAGATATCAAGAAGAGCCAAGCCCCGGAAGTTGGCAGGGAACCTTTGCAACGCAAACCTGCTGTGGTTCAAGAGGTGGGACCTGCTGGCAAAAACGGCAGAAGCCGGATGCAGGAATCCCAACCTGTGGCCGCCCCAGTGGCAGCGGGTGGTGATTATGGGCCGGTACGCCAAGGGGAGACCTTGTTGCAGATTGCCCGCCAAATGCGGGGGAATTATCCAGGGGTGAGTGACGGTCAATTGGCGGCGGCCATTTGGCGGCGTAATCCGCAGGCGTTCAATCGGGGGAACATCAACTCGTTAAGGGCGGGGGCGGTGCTCTCCATGCCTTCGTCGGACGAGGCCCACAAGTTTACCTTGCAGGAAACCCGTGAGGTATTGGCCCAGCAAAATCGTCAACGACAGGAAGAGGTTGTAGTCCGTCCCCAGCCGGTGGCCAAAACCACTGCCAAAACCGAAAAGGCCCCTGAAAAACCAGTATCTCCGCCAGTTGAGGATAAACGTCCCTCCCCTGCCTTGCCTGCCAAGGAAACCAGACGGAACGAAGGCAAGACCGCCCAGACCACGGAACAACCGGTCGCTCCGGCCAGCAAACCCCAGGATAAAGCTCCCACCTTTGAACAAAAGGTTACCTTACAAGCCGGGGATGAAGCCGCAAGCAAACCCACTACCGGAGACAAGGGAACGGTGGCTCCTGCCCCCACGGAAGAAGGAGCTGAGTCCGTTTCCCTGCAACTCAGCAAAAGCCTTTCCCGCTTGGAAAACCTGGAGAGCAAGCTCAACGAGACCAGCAGTGCCTTGCAGAACAGCGAAAAGGCCCGCAACAAGCTGCAATCCAGTTTGACCACCTTGCAACAACGGCTGGAGCAACTGGAAAAGGAAAAAGCGGAGTCCGAATGGAGCCTGGAAGATTTATTGCTCTATGCGGGGGGTGGATTGGGTGTGGTGGTTCTGGGTGGGATGTTGGCCTTGTTCAGTATGCGGCGTAAGCCCAAGGTACAACCGGTCAAGGCGGAAGCGGTTTCCGAAACCAGTGCGGCCCCCGCGCGGGAGGAACCTTCCTTTAATCCTATGTTGGCGGGTGTGGCGGCAGCCGGAGCGGGTGCGGCTGCGGCAGGGCTGGCCATGGATGAGGAGGAGACCATCACTTCTCATAGCAGGACCATGGACCAACGGCAAGATGACGAAGACGATGTCATCGCTCCTTTTAATCCCAGCGAATATCAGGAGCAAGAGGAAGAAGAGCAAGCCCCGTTTGCCAGTAAACCGGTAACCACAAGCTCCGAAGATTTGGAACAACCTTTCCCCAATTCAGACGATCTGGGCAACCTGGCTGAGGATACAGGTTCTTCCTGGCAAAAAGCTTTGGGAGTGGATGAGGAGGCCCCGGCGGATATGGGCGGGGCGGACATGGATTTGGATGCCATGGGTGGGGATTTGGATCTGGATCAATTTGCCTCTCGCACTGTGGCAGGATTGGGTGGGGACGAAATTGCCTCCCTGGATGACCAGGACGGCATGATGGGTGATGAAGGTTTGGATCAAGGGGAGGATATGGGAGCCTCGGCCTTTGAAAGTCTGTTGCCCTTTGCCCCTGTTTCCTCTTCATCTGGCAGCAGAAGCGGCAGTGGCATGGAAGAGTTGGACTTTTCCGCTCTCGATGAATTTGGTGAGGAGAATGCCGCCGCCAATCCTCTGGATGCCGACAACGAAATGGATGCCAATTCCCTCTTCTTGCCGGGAGCCACTTTTGATGATGATATCCATGAATCGGAAGAGGAAGAAGGCACCCTGGAGGCCAGGCCCATTTCGGCTGGTCCTGGCTTGATGATGGAAGAGGGTGGCTTGGAGTCTCTGGATCTTGCCAGCCTGGGATTGGAAGATGATGCCCCGCCACCACCTGCCAAAGCCAGTGTGGATCTGGACTTGGACAGCATCAGCCTGGGTGAGGAATTTTCTCTCGGTAACCTGGATGAAGGCGTGGATGGCAAGAAGGCCGACAGCCTCCCCTCCATTGATGTCCCCTCCTTCGATGTGGTGGAGATGGATTTTCCCGAAGAGGAAGCCCCGAAAAAAAGTGCACCGCCTCCCAAGGCCGGAGAGTTTGAACTGACCACCCTGGATTTTGATTTGGAAGAAGACAAAAAATAGACTGTGCAACCAGCCAATTGCCCCCTCACCAACCA
The DNA here is from genome assembly GCA_015233935.1 of Magnetococcales bacterium. GTDB lineage: Bacteria > Pseudomonadota > Magnetococcia > Magnetococcales > JADFXB01 > JADFXB01. The sequence goes on from JADFXB010000112.1 coordinate 3,980, forward strand.
GGTGAGGGGGTTTTTCCTTTTTTAAGAGGTCCCCTTGTCCGCCCCTTTGTTTTTGCACGCCTGTCAACCGACGGTCAAACTGATAGGTTTTATCTCCCTCTCATTGGCAATAATGGGGGTATCTCCTGGTCATCCTGTGGGCTGGTGGGCTTTTTTGGCAGTTGTGTTGGCCATGTGGGGAGCGGGTATCTCCTGGACTACCTGGTGGCGATTATTGCGTCGTTTGTTGATTTTATTCATAAGTTTAATCTTGTTTCATGGTTTCTTCATCCCCGGCCACTGGATCTGGTCTATTTTGCCCACCTTGACCTGGGAAGGGGTACAGGAGGGGGGCAAACAATGTGTGCGATTGATCTTTCTGGCCTCTCTCGCCTGGAGTTTATCGGCCTCTTCTTCTCCCATGCAGTTGGTGGCCATCGGCTATTCCCCTGTTCTTTGTCAACGTTTTCCTGCCTGGCGACGGGGATTGGCCCTCTTGGCCATGACCTTGCATATGAGTGGACGACTGTTGGCAGCGGCGACGGCGATTCGGGAAAGTCTTTATCTAAGGCAGGTGGATACGGGCTTGGCGACCTGGGGCAAGGCCGGGCATGCCATGCTGGAGATTGTGGTGCGGGAGGTTCATTTATTGGAAGAATCTTTGACGGTACGTGGTTTCGACCGTCTGCCCCTGTTGGTGGAACACTCCTCCCCTACCCTGCATTGGCGGGATGGTTTGGTCTTGTTCATCTCGTTGACCGGTTGGCTGCTCTGGCTGTGGTAAAAACCTATCCAAAGTTGGCAAGGCGCATCAGGGGTGAATCGGTTTCCCCGTAGACGGCCTGAAAGTTGCGGAACCAATCCAGGGTCAATTGCAAACCCTCCCGAAAAGAGACGGCGGGTGTCCAACCAAGGATTTCTTTTGCCCGCTGGTTGGCGGCGGCCATGCGCCAGATTTCCGTGGGACGATCCGGCAAAGCACCAAAGTTCAGGGTAGATTGACTGTTGGTCAGTTCATGGATGGTTTCGATCAAGGTGCGGATGGCAATTTCTTCCCCACATCCCAGATTGATAATTTTGCCCAGGGCTTCTTCCTTGGAAGCGGCCAGGATCATGCCGTCCACCAGATTGGTGACAAAATTGAACTCCCTGGTCTGCACCCCTCTGGTGGCCCGAATGGGTTGATGGCGAAGACAGGTCACCATGATTTCCGGGATCACCGCCCGCAAGCTCTGATAGGGGCCAAAGGCGTTGAAGGGGCGCAGGATGGTCATGGGACGCCCCCGTTGTTCCATCATCATTTTGGTGTAGAGTTCGCCGCCATATTTGCCGATGGCGTAGGGAGAGATGGGATTGGGGGTCATCTCTTCCTCGAAGGGACATGTTTTCTGACTGCCGTAAATTTCTGAGGTGGAGATATAGATAAACCGTTGGTAGGGGGTTTCCTCTAATACATTGATCAGGTTGACGGTTGCCTTCAGGTTGCAATCGATGGCTTCAGAGGGATGGATGAAGCTGTCTCCCACATGGTTATAGGCAGCCAAGTGGAAGATGATTTCCGGTTTGAAGTCCAGAATTCGGCGGGTGCTGTCCAGATTGCGCAGGTCAACTTCCACCACCCGTAATTGGTTCCAGATATCCACCACCCGTACATTATCGATAATGCTGTGATATTTGGTAAGGATGGCCACTTCCGACCCCATTTTCACCAGACGACGGCAAAGATGGGAGGCGATGAAACCGCTGCCACCGGTCACCAGAATACGTTTTTGGGCAAGGTCGATCACGATGACTCCAGGCAGGTATGGTAGCGGCTAAGGGCACCTTCGGCTTCCTGATGCTCGGACACCGTATTGAAATTGATTTGGATACCCAGGTGGGAGTAGGCGGCCAACCGTCTTTCTTCCGCCAGGCGGGAGAAGAGGGCCACCAAACCGCTGCCATCGCTCATTTCCAGGAGGTCTGGCGGCAGGTTATCCAGGGTGGAGCGTTGCAGGAGATAACAGCCGATGAAGCAGTCGTAGAGGGGTTTTTCCTCGAAGCGATCCACCAGACCGTGTTCGTCGGCATCCACCACGCCGAAGGGATTACGAATGGGTGCGGTTACCAGGGTGATATCCACGGCCATACGGTTATGATATTCCAACAAATTATTGGGGTTCATATCGATGAAGGTATCGCAGTAACTGACGATGATTTGTTGGGAGAGGAAAGGTCTTGCGTGCCACAAACGTTGCAGCATGCTGGCTTCTTCTCCGGCGTCGGAAAACTGGATGGTGACACCTGCTGGCAAATGGGCAAAATAGTTTTGGATGACTTCGCCCCGGTAGCCGATGCAAATAACGAAGCGGTGGTAGCCGTAGCGTTGGTATTGGTGGAGGATATGTTCCAGCATGGGCTTGCCCCCCACGGACACCATTCCTTTGGGCTGTTCGTTGGTGAGGGGGCGCAGTCGGGTTCCCTTGCCGCCACAGAGAATGACCACGGTGCAATCGGAGCTGGATTGCTCTCCAGAAAGGTCTTCTTTAATGGTCAACTTGGTCATGGAATTCGCTTTGCATGATCAATGGGTTCCCTTTTATGGGTCTTGGCTGGTTTCAGTATGGCAAAAGTGTCAGCAACTGTCAAAGTGGCTGAAGTCAAGCATCGGCAACCATTATGCTGGCGATTTCCTGATGGGATATGGTACAAAAGCCTCTGGCTATTTCCCTATCTTGTGCTCTTCCAGCAGGAGAAAATCATGAATAATCCCCGCACCACCATTCGCTTTATGCTGTTTTTCCTGGTAATGCTGCTGGTGGCTCCCTTTTTCATCAATGGGCCGGATGGCAAGCCTATTATGACTTTGGAAAAATTTAAGCAACGGTTTTTTGCCTCCCTGCCCGGTGGTGGTGATATACCGGCCATTCCCACCACCCCTGGAAAACCCGATCCCAAACAGACTGTTTATAAATTCAAGGATGCCAAAGGCATCTGGCACTTCACCAATGAAACCCCACCCAGCGATGCCAGAGAGGTGTCGGTGGTGAAGGGAACGGTCAACCGCATGGCCACCGCTCCCGGTGAAAAACCGGTGGTTACTCAAAACAATAATGAAGACCTCCCCGTTGCTCCCGGCGTGCCCCTCACGGGCAACTCGGTGAAGCAGGTGGTGGACGAGGCGAAAAAAGCACGCAAGGATACCGATCAGTACAACAAGAACCTGGAACAAGCGGTCAACAATATGTAACCTTCCCTTCTTCTCAACTCCAGAAAAGAGGATGGCCCCTGGATGACCGTGCTGCTGGATATTGCCGAACCCGGACAATCCCTGAAACCCCACGAAGCCCGCGCCTTGAAACGGGTGGTGGGCATCGATCTGGGAACCACCTTTTCCCTGGTGGCGGCCATCACCACCGAAGGGAGTGCTGCCTGTATTCCCGATGAAGAAGGGCGGGTTTCGGTTCCCTCCATCGTCCACTATGCGGTCAACAATGCTCCCCTGGTGGGGGTAGAGGCCATGGCCATGGCCCCCCAGCATCCTCAGGATACCATCATCTCCGTCAAACGGTTTATGGGACGCGGATTGAAGGATGTCCAGGCCCAAACCCCCTACCAACTGGAAGAGGGCGAAGGGGGAATGGTGCGCCTGTTGGCAGGGGGAAGTTGGCGTTCCCCGGTGGAGGTATCGGCGGAAATTTTGCGTCATCTCCACCAACGGGCCAAAGAGGTATTGGGTGGGGATATTCATGGTGCGGTGATCACCGTTCCCGCCTATTTTGACGATGCCCAACGTCAAGCTACCAAGGATGCTGGAAGATTGGCCGGTCTGGAAGTGATGCGGTTGGTCAACGAACCCACCGCAGCCGCCCTGGCCTATGGCCTGGATCAAGGCAAGGAAGGTCTCTACGCCATCTATGACCTGGGGGGAGGCACCTTCGATATTTCCATTCTGCGCCTGCACCAGGGGGTCTTTCAGGTGATGGCCACTGGAGGGGATTCGGCCCTGGGGGGGGATGATTTTGACCACCGCCTGGCCCAGTATGCCCTGCAACACTGGGGCATCTCTTCCCCCTCCCCCGGTCTCCTGCAAGCAGCCCGACGCATGGCCCGCCAGGTCAAGGAGCAGTTGAGCCAACAGGAGACGGCAGAGTTTACCCTCCAATTGGAAGATGGCTCTTCTGCCGCTTTGACCATCAGCCGTTCCCTGTTTGAAGAGTTGATCGAAGATTTGGTACGGGCCACCGGCATTCCCTGTCGTCGCGCCATGAAGGATGCGGCCATCCAGCCGGAAGATTTGCAAGGGGTGGTGCTGGTGGGAGGTTCCACCCGGGTGCCTCTCGTGCGCCAGAAGGTGGCGGAATGGTTTGGTCAACAACCCCTGTGTGATTTGGATCCCGATCAAGTGGTAGCCATTGGTGCGGCTCATCAGGCGGATTTATTGGCTGGCAATACACGAAGCGATTTACTGCTGTTGGATGTGAATCCCCTCTCTTTGGGCATTGAAACCATGGGGGGCTTGGTGGAAAAAATTATTCCTCGCAACAGTCCCATACCTTGTGCCCGTGCCCAGGAATTTACCACCTTCAAAGATGGTCAAACAGCCATGGCCATTCGAGTGGTGCAGGGAGAGCGGGAGACGGTGGAACAATGCCGCGCCCTGGCCTCCTTTGAATTGCGGGGTATCCCACCCATGACCGCCGGGGCTGCCCGCATTCGGGTAACCTTCCAGGTGGATGCCGATGGTCTTCTCACCGTCGCTGCCAAAGAGCAGACCACGGGGGTGGAACAGTCGGTGGCGGTGAAACCTTCCTACGGCCTGAGCGATGAAGAGATCGAACGCATGCTGCGGGAGGCCATCTCCCACGGTGCGGAAGATATTCAACAACGCCTGCTGCGGGAGGCCAAGGTGGAGGGGGAACGGGTGCTGAATGCCGTCTCCTCTGCCTTGAAAAAAGATATGGACCTGCTGGATGAAGAAGAGTTAAAAACCATCCGCAAGGTGATGCGAGAGGTATGGGAAGCCTGCCAGGGTAGTCGGCATGAGGCCATTGACGAGGCGGTCAAACAATTGGATGTGGCCACCCGTACCTTCGCCCAACGCCGCATGGACCGGGATATCCGTCAGGCCATGGCTGGTCACCGGTTGGAAGAGTTTGGTTGATCTTATAAAGGAATCCCCATGCCCAAGATTACCTTTCTGCCGCAAAATGTTACCGTGGATGTGGAAGTAGGAACCACCCTGTTGGAAGCCGCCCACCACCATGATCTTCCCTTGGAAGGGGCCTGTGAAGGCTCCCTGGCCTGTTCCACCTGCCATGTGATCCTGCCTGCCAAGTGGTATCATAAATTGGAGGAGGCCTCCGAGGAGGAAGAGGATATTCTGGAAAAGGCTTTTGGCCTCACCCCCACCAGTCGGCTGGGCTGCCAGATCCTGGTCACAGAAGAGATGGATGGCATGGAGGTCACCATACCTGAATATTCCCTCAACGTTCGCCTCAAGGGAAGCCGCTGATGAAATGGACCGATGTGCGAGAGATTGCCATCCAACTGGCTGACAGCCGCCCCCAGGAAGATCCCATGCGGGTTCGTTTTGTGGATTTGATGCAATGGGTGATGGAGCTGCCAGGGTTTGCAGACAAGGCCGAACGGTGCAATGAAAAAATTCTCGAAGCCATTCAAATGGCATGGATGGAAGAGCGTTAGGTGACCACCCTTTCCGGACCATGCTCATGATGCAGGATGATGCTCATCTGCCACCCGCTCACGACCAAAATCAAAAACAGGTTTTGGCCGATGCCATGGTTCGTCTCTATCGCAAACAAGATTATACCCCACTGCAAAAAATATTTGCCAAGACCATGCCTGCCGATCTGGCCATGGTGTTGGATGGTTTTCCCCGCCAGGAGATGGTCAATCTTTTTTCGGTACTGCAACCCCCTGCTTTAGCAGCCAAAGTTTTGCGAGAGTTGTCCCCTGCTGCCCAAATCACCCTGTTGCAAAAATTGGATACGGTTGTCCTGGTCCCCATTGTGGAAAAAATGCCCCCCGATGCTCGTTCCGCCCTGCTCAAACAGGTGCCGGAGAAGGAAGCAAACCGTTTGCTGGCAACCATGAATGGTGACAGCCGACGGGAGGTGGAGGCGTTGCAGGGTTATGACAGGGGAAGTGCCGGTGGTTGGATGACCAGTCAATTTTTCATCCTGCCGGAAGAAACACTGGTGGCGGAGGCCCTGGCAGCCATACATAACATGTGTGGTTGCGAAATGGTCTATTATCTTTTTATCAAGGATGGTAAAGGCCGTCTGGCAGGGGTGACAACCCTGCGTCAACTGGTGTTGAGGAACCCGCAACAAACCTTAGCCGCCATCGCCAAACAGCGGGTGATCCATGTTCATCTTCACACCCCCATACGGGAGGTAGCCAGTTTGGCCCGTCGCCATCACCTGCTGGCCATTCCGGTGGTGGACGAACAGGATGTGATGACCGGTCTGGTCACCATGGATGACCTTATGACGGTGGTGGAAGAGGAAAACACGGCTGATATTCTCTGCCAGGCCGGAATCCGTACCGGGGAATATCCCACCCCCACTCTGCGAGAGACCATCCACAAACGCCTGCCCTGGCTGATGGCAACCCTGGCAGGTGGTGCCCTGGTTGCCTTGCTCCTTAACCAACAGCTTGCCGTATTGAATAACCCCTTCCCCTTGTTGCTTTTTTTACCTGTGGTTTTGGCATTGGCAGGCAGGGTTGCCCAACAGGCTGCCACGGTTGCCACCAGGGGTTTGCGCTTGGGAATGATTGAATACTCCCCCATAGTGAACCGATTACGGGAGGCGGGGGTGGCCTTGGTGATGGGTGGATTTTTTGGTGGTCTGCTCTCGTTGGCAGGATGGGGCATCTTTCATGACAAACCCTTGGCCGCAACACTGGTCATGACCATGGTGGTTACGCTACCCCTGTTGACTCTCTTGACGGCCAACCTGCCCCGTTTTCTGCAAAAAACTGGCGGGGATGCACGCCTGGCTTCTGGTCCCCTGGCTTTGGCCGTGGTGGATGTCATTACAATGATGATCTACATGGTGGTGGCAGTCTTTTTTTATACCCGTTGACCCCTCACCCCGCGCCTGGCAACCAAACCTCCGCCCGCAAGCCGCCCAGGGGAGATTCCTGCAAAATAATTTTTCCCCGATGAATTTCCACCACCGCCGCCACAATGGACAATCCCAATCCGCAACCCAGGGTATCCTGGACGACGCCGCGACGAAACCTTTCAAACATGGCTTGCCTGTCAACAGGGGGAATGCCTGGTCCGCTGTCATCCACCAATAAGTTTAAACCCGCTTGCCTGGCGGTAAGGGTGATCTGAACTCTGCCCCCCGTTGGAGTAT
>JADFXB010000113.1 GCA_015233935.1 Magnetococcales bacterium
AAGGCAAAACCGAGGATGCAATTACCCTGTTGGAAGAGATCCAGAACGCAGATCGCGGCCAATTGTTCGATCTGCTGGATCAATTGTATCAGTCTGCCGAGGCATGGGACCGCAGTTCGAACGCTTGAATTAAAACCATGACGGGGAAATGGGCGGTGGATCAATTTCCCCCTTTGGCAAAACTTTTATAGCAGGCGGACAGGTCGGCTGCCATCTGGTTCCCCCGCTGATAACGATCTTCCGGTGCCTTGGCCAAGGCTTTGTCCAGAATAGCCCCCAGACAAGGGGGCAGGTCGGGACGAAGTTCCAATGCATTGAAATGGGGAACATTGGAAATTTTATGAAGCAGGTTTGCCATCGTGCGCCCCCGGAAGGGTTTTTCACCGGTGAGCAGGTGGTAGAGGGTGGCTCCCAATGAAAAAATATCGGAGCGTCCATCCGCCTTGTGGCCATTGATTTGTTCTGGCGACATGTAGGCTGGCGTTCCCAACAAGACTCCGGTACGGGTGCGACTGCTCTCCCCTTCCAGTAAGCGGGCGATACCAAAATCGGTCAATTTGATGGATTTATCCTTCAGGTCAAACATAATATTGGCCGGTTTTAAATCCCGGTGAATCACCCCGCGTTGGTGGGCATAATCCAGAGCCTGGGCAATGCGATGGCCAATCAGGACCACCAGGTTGACGGGAAGCAGGGTTTCTTTTGTCAGATGGTCTTTTAAATCTTTTCCTTCGATAAATTCCATGGCGATGAAGGCCAAATCCCCATAGTCCCCAAAGTCAAACACCGAGACAATATGGGTGTGCTTTAAACGGCCACAACTTTCCGCCTCCTGGAAAAATCGCTCTTTGGCTTGTTGAAATTCTTCGCTGCTGCCGTTGGTGGGCAGGGAGAGCACCTTGAGGGCCACCCGTCTTTTGATCAACGGATCAAACCCCTCGAACACCACCCCCATGGCCCCTGCTCCCAACTCCTGGATAATTTTATAACGTCCCAGACTGACATTCCCACATTGTTGTCGTAATTCGGCCAGGGTAATACAAGAGCCTGGCAGGGATTTTTCCGCCGTCATTTCGGTGGTGTTTTGCAATGGCAAAGTCTGGGCTTCTGACGAGATCTGGGATGCGGGTGAACTGGAAGTTGTTTGGGTGGCATCATCCCCTATGGAAAGAGAAGACAAAGATAAAGTTTCTACCATCCCCTGCTCAACAGGTGCCACATAGGGGACAGGCTGAGGGCTGGTCTGTGATCTGGTCAAGCCCCAAATCATGAACATGGCCAATGCACCGGGTAACCATGGCAGCCACAATAAGTAAACCTGATAGGCCAGATATACCACCATGAACAAGGCCAGTTGGCTTAAAATCAACAGCAACCAGCCACGACTCCAAAGCCGCTTGAACACATAAAAACCAATCATCATCAAAGACCAAAGGCCGATCCACACCCCTTCCAAAAGGTCTGATATCACATGGATACGCCCTTTATGGAGCAGGGCCATGCGAATGATTTGATCGGTCATCAGTCCATGCAACTGCACCCCATGAATGGGGTTGTCCAAATGGATGGGGGTAAAAAAGTGGTCTTTCACACTGCTGGCCATCACGCCAAAGATCACCACCTTTCCCTGAATTTCCCGCTTTGGGACCGTACCTTCCATAATTTCCTGTAAGTTGAAATAGCGGAGTGGGGCATGGGCAACCTGGGAGTAATCCAGGATAAACTGGTAGCCACGACTATCCATATCCACATAGGGACCGTCGTTTTTCTCCAAGGGTGGGAGGGTGGTTTTGCCCAGGCGCAGATGTTGATTATTGATTTCATCGGCTGTGGGAACGATGTTTTGTTCTTTGAGAAAACTAAGGGCCATGGCGAGAGAAAAGGAAGGAAAGGAGTGCTCTCCCGACTGGGCATAGAGCAATCCCCGCCGTACCACTCCCATGGGATCCATGACCACGTCGGAGACTCCTACCCGTTGGCTATCCAGCAGGGCAGGATGGGGTGGAACTCCGGCATAACCATCACCTGCCAGTTTGGTAATACCCATGAGGCGGTTGTCTGTTAAGAACAACCGATGCAATGCTTCCCCACCCTCCCCCACAGGACGGTCCCGATAAAGGTCCACCCCAATGACAGTGGGATCCTTGGCCAACAGTTTGGATAAGATGTCGGCAAGCATTTGATCGGACAACGGCCAGCCCATTTGGGCAATATCTTCTTCCGTGGCCACAGCCAGGATGACCTGGGAAGGATCCGGGGAGGCCAGGTGAACACTCCAGCGGACAATCCGGTCGGAAGCTGACAACTCCATGGCTTGGAAGCCGCCCATATGACGGATGGCAATCACCAGCACCACCACCAGGAACCAAGTTAAAAATGGTCTCACGATTTGGATGGTCTTCTGCCATTGGCGGGGCAATTTGCTTTCAAGGCTTCCAACAGACATGGATGTCACCTGCAAAATTAATTCAAGGGAGGCAAACCAACCTGTTCCAAAAGCTGATTACGCCAGTGCCGATAGCGGTCCTGGTTGGGATGTTTGGTCAACAAACGGGCAAGATGATCCATGGCGTCATACCAATAGCCTGCTTCCGCATAACGGTGGGCTTTTTCTTCCTCTGAAGCTGCTGTTATGGCCTTTTGCAGGTCAGCCGACAAGGGGACATAACGTATGGGTCCGGTGGCCACCACATCGTTGGAACGTTGTTTTTCATCCTGTATCAGAATGATGGACCATTCATAATCCCGGTCGGCCAATAATTTAACCCCTTGTTTGGCCAATGAAAGATGTTGCATCCCTGGTTTGGAAGCCGCCAGGGTGGTTTCCAACAAGGGTTCAGCGGATTGATCGTCCAAAACAGATATTTCTGCCCGATAGGAAAGGCTGCCATCCAGATACCAGTAAAGGTTGGGCTGGGGAGTGCTGGCATAGGCGACTTGTCGGGGGGCCAATAATTGAATTTGCGCACGGCCTGCTTGCCCCCGTGTCCCACCACCCACCTGGGTTGCCGGAGCACCCCGCATGGGGGGAACAAAAACCGGTGCCCCCTCACTGCCTCCCTGGACCAGGACAGGCAGGCCCACCATCCCGGTCATGATGACAATCAGCGATATATAAAAAGAAATTTTTCTCACAGCCATGGCCTTTCTGTTTGGATAAACGATATTACAACCAGTTACCAATCATTAAAAACCCTCCCCAATAGGCCGGATGGGCATAGGAGCGGTTTTGTTTCAAACTTTTTTGTGCAGACTGGAGAGCAACAGCCTTGTTCGCGCCAGGCTGTTGCAGATGACGATAAAATTCCTCCACCAGTAAGGAGGCCGCCTGGTCGTTGACATACCACAGGGTGGCTAGTGCTCCACGGGTTCCTGCCTTGACCGCCACCCCGGCCAAACCCAAGGCGGCCCGATCATCCCCTTTGGCTGTCTGGCAGGCACTCAAGGTTAGCAGGTCCACTGGCTGATCTGGACTTTGCGGGCGACGCACCAGACGGTCCAGATCATCCATGGTGATGCGTCCATCGTGGGTGAGGAGGAAACTCTCTCTGATATTGCCGGTAAACTGCCCATGAGAGGCAATATGGACCACCTGATAGTTCTCTTTTTCCATCTCACGGTGCAGATTGGGCAGGGAAAAATCATCATCCTGTAGGGTACGACCAGGATAAAGGGTTGCAATGGCTTTCAACTCGGAGGCCACATGGGGTAGCGGTGAAAACCCTTGCACCCCTTGGGTCAAACCTGCCAGCAGAATGTGATTGGATGGCCGGATCAACGATTGGGATTGCAATAATTGTAAACCTGGAATCACCACCACCGCATAGGCGTCGATCAAATGTTGTTTGCCATCGTGCAAGGTGGCCAGGGGGATCTCCCGCAGGGTTTCATCCGGGACAAATACCAGGGTCTCCACCTGTTGGAGATGGTTTTCCAATGGACGAATCAACCAATCATAAAGGGTACGTGCCTGATTGAGATAGGTTCGGGAGGTACGTTTTTCCAGGTTGAAGCGCAGGAGGGCGGCCTTTTGTTTCACCTCCTCCCCTGCAACGGGAATGACAATTTGATGCCATCCATCTGACCTGCCCAGTAAAATCACCGTGCGATTTTCCAGCATAATGGGATAAAGAACCGCCACCTTGGGGGGAATGGGTTGTTCCTGTTGGCGGCTGCGGGCGGTGTCTACGCAATCATCTTTAAAATAATCTTCCAGTTCAGCGGATTTGAGCAATTCAAGAATGTGTTGCACCTCTTGCAGGGTCTCTTTCTTGTTTCCCTCCGGGGAGGAGAGCAAGAGATCCACCAACTCCATGTAGACCCCCCCCACCTCCTGACGATAACTGTGGTTGCGGGAGGAGGCCACCACCATTCTTTCCTGGCGGATGGACTCCAACTGTTCCAGGGCTTCCCGATAGGCAACCAGGGCGGCGGAATAATTTCCTGCCTGGCGTAGCAATCGCCCGCTGCGCCATTGGGTTTCATAGAGCAGGTCCGGGGCCATGGCCTCCTGGGCGTGAAAGACGGCTTGTTGGGTAAGGGACAAAGCCTGTTGCGACTCTTTGTTTCCCTCCAGAAAACCTCCCCACTCGGCCAATACCAAGGCCTTCATTCGGGGACTGTTCAATTGTTGGGCATGGGTTAAGGCCTGTTGCAGCACTTCTCCCACCCTGTTATACCAAATGTCATCCCTGCCCCCTGGTGACCCTTTTTCCTGGGCCAGGGAGGCCAGGGCAACCATGAGAGTAATCTGACTGGGGGAAGATGGCGTTGCCAGGAGTCGTGGATAAATATCTTGGAGGATTGGTCTGGCCAGTTGGGGTTGTCCGAGAGAATAATAAACCCTTGCCAGATTCAACCCGGTCTGGATGGTTAACTCATCCTCCCCGTGGCTCTTGGCCACCTGGTGGGCACGCAGCAAGGCTTGTTTTGCCAACTCTGGTTGCTGCCGCAGCATGTGGCCGATTCCCAGATTGTTCCACAGGCGACCGGCCAGGGGGGAGGCAGGATCCACCTTTTCCACCGCTTGCAAGAGAATTTCCAACCCCTCCTCTGCTCTTCCGGTTTGCATGAGCAAGGCCCCCATGGCCGTCATGGCTTGGGCGGTTTGGGAGGAATCTGCTTGCTGTCTTGCCAGGCTCAAGGCATTCTGCAAACTGGACAGGGCACCGATCCAATGGCCTTGGCGGTGTTGTGAATCTGCCAGTTGCAGCCAGCCATCGGCATCGGTTGGCAGTGGATGGTTGCTGGCATAAACCTGGGAGGAGAGGGACAGAAGGGTGGTCATGATCAAGCAAATAAAAATATTCTTGATTGACATATATGGATTGATATGCATTCTTAACCACCTTTGACCTGTACAACCTTGAACAACGGACCTTTAGAAAATTACTTTTTTATGAAGCAAATAGCTATCTTCTTGATATTTTCACTGCCATGTTGGGGCATGGCGGTGGAAAATGAGGCACTCCAACGGCTTGGTGAGCGTTTGGAAAGGCCCATGTTCCTCCCCCATCCAGCACAAAATCCCCAGCTTTCTCAACCAGGAGACTCCTCTCCCCTGTTGGCCCCAGAATCAGAGGTTTCACCTGCACCCCTGGCAAGTCAAGCCCGCTTTATGGTACGGAGATTTCGTTTCAGCGGCCACACGGTTTTTAGCGAGCAGGAATTGCAGGAGGTGGCCAAACCTTACCAAAATCGTGAAATCACCTCCCCGGAGTTGCAACAACTGCGCCGTGCCTTGAGCCTCTACTATGTGGAAAGAGGCTACCTCACCTCCGGGGCCTTGATCCCGGATCAAGTTGCCAAAAACGGTATCATCCACATTCAGCTTGTGGAAGGCCGGTTGGCGGAAATACGTTTTCAGGGATTGCAAGGTTTGGACAGGGAACAACTGGAAAAGCGATTACAGCCCTTTACCACCCCTCCCATTCAGCTCAACCGCTTGCAGGAAGGATTGCTGCTGTTACGTCAATCTCCACTGGTGGAACGAATCAATGCAGAATTAGTGCCAGGTGAAAAGGCAGGAGAAGGGGTGTTGTTGGTTAAGATAGAGGAGCGTTCGCCGTTACGATTGCGCTATGAAGTAGCCAACAATCGCCCTGCCGCCGTTGGGGAGTTCCACCAAGGGGTGCTCCTGGCCCATGACAATGTTTTTGGCAGGGGAGAAAGCATTGAACTTGCTTTGGGCAAAAGCCAGGGGGCGGAAAACTGGGGCATTCATTATCGCCAGCCTTTGACGGCGGATGATCTGATGGTTGATTTCACCTTGGAAGGAATAGATGCAGAGGTGGTGGAAGAGCCTTTCAGCGCACTGAACATTACCGGTCGCTCTGCGGGGTGGACGGCGGGCCTCTCCCTGCCCATTTGGAGGGACTCCCGACAAAGTGTGTCCATGGGAATGGATTTCAGGCATCGAGAATCTCGCACCACCCTGTTGGGAGAGCCTTTTTCTCTTTCGCCGGGGGCTGTGGATGGAAAGAGTGTGGGAAGTACGGTCAATCTTTTTCAGGAGTGGCTCTATCGCACGGTTGATCAGGTTGTTTTTCAGCGTCTTAACCTGCAACAGGGGGTGGACTGGCTGGGGGCAACCAGCCATGATAATCAACCGGACAGCCGTTTTCAGGCCCTGCAACTGCAAGCCCAATTGGCCCAACAATTACCTGTGGAGAGCCTCCAGTTGCAGGTTCGTTTTAATGGTCAATGGTCGGAAGATCGACTGTTGACCATGCACAAGTTTGCCTTGGGGGGCTTGGAGAGTATCCGTGGCATCCGGGAAAACCATGGGGTGGTGGACAGCGGTTGGTTGCTCAGCTCCGAGTTGCGCTGGTCGTTGGGAAAAGGCGAAATTTCTTTGGGGCCTTTTATAGACTATGGGGGCGGTGGGGATCATGACAACAAGGGTGCCATCAGCCATGCCTCAACTGGTTTGGCACTCCACCTGCTGAATCATCACCATGTGCAAGGTTCCCTCTATTGGGGAGTACCCATACAAAATTCTCCCCAACGTCCCATGGAAAGGGGATGGCAGGATCGGGGCATCCATTTCAGGTTGGCGGTGGGCTGGTTTTAAACCTGGCAGAGGGGCACTCCTGAATTTCTGGCAAGGCTGCCAGGGTGGAAGTTCTCCCCTGATAGCCACTCCAAAGAAAACCGTTCCCCCGCTCCTGCAATCCACCCCCACCCCGCCGACTAAAGCTGCTGCGTCCAGCCCGGCTGCTCAGACAACGGTTGGCGGACAATAAATCTTCAGATGAAAAGGCTTTAGGCAATTCTGCCAGGCTGCCGCTCAAATCCACCTTGGGGGAGAGGAGTTCCACCCGCCCACTGACCCCCAGACGGGAAGAGGCGGTGATGTCGCTGTAGGAATCGATAATTAAATTATTGGCCACCAACGAAATATTGCCCCCATTGCCTCCAAAGGCGTTGGCGGAAATGGTGCTGTTGCCCAGGACAAAAAACACCGGGTCGATGACAATATTTCCCCCATCCCCCACCCCGCTTTCCACCAGGGTCAAAATTTGACTGTCCTGTAACTGGATTAAATTTTTCACCTGAATATCCATATTGCCCCCATCCGCCGTGGTGGCACGGGTTGTAATGGTGCCATTGTTCATCAACAAGGCGTCAGACAGTTGGATTGCCAGGTTACCGGCCCGTCCCGCTCCAGTGGAACCGGCATAAATTTGCCCACCCTCCTGCAAGGACAACTTTTTGGCCAGCAGGGTAATGGAACCCCCATCCCCTGCCCCTCTGCTTTCTGCCTGAATCATACTGGCATCACTGGAGTTGCTGCCTGTCACCAAAATGGTTTCCTGGGCGGTAATGTTGATATGGCCTCCTGCACCTGCACCATAGGTACTGGCCAAAATATAGCCGCCATGATCCAAGACCAAACCACGGGATTCCATCGTGATGGAACCACCATTACCTGTGCCAGTGGCTCCCGCCTGAATGGAACTCAAATAGCCATCCAGACGAATATCCCCATTCGCATGGATAACAATATTCCCTCCCTGCCCACCACTGAAAGAGTTGGCACTGATATAACCCCCCTCCAGAATATCCAGGGAGCCAACTGTCAGACGGATGGTCCCCCCTCCTCCCTGATTTTCGGTATAGGCCAACAGCGCGCTGTCCTGGTCTCGAATTAAAAGATGATCGGCCTGGACCATGAGTTGTCCCGCATCCCCACTCTCTTTGGCACTGACCTTGATAACGCTTCCGCCCCGTAGAATAAAATCATTCACCTCTATATCCACCACCCCACCGGTTACCGTTCCATAGTTGACCGATTGAACATAGGATTGATTTTCTCCGATAAATTCACCACCCCGAATGAGGATATCCCCACTGCCTTGTCTCGAAATTAAATCATCCACCCGCACCTCTGCCCCATTGAGGGTGATGCGCCCCTGGTGGGAAACATTCATGACCGGGGTGGAACCACCCACTTCCACCTCACCTGCGCCGCCACTGCTCAGCAATTGAATTTTTCCGCTATCGGCAAACAGGATCACCTTGTCTTGCAAAAGAATATCGCCCCCTACCAAATCCATATTTTTATGGTTTGGGACGCGAATCAAGAGTGGTGAGCCGGATGTGGTGCCATTCACGGTAATGGAAGCGATTGGATTGTCCAGAAAACCAAAAGCGGCGGGAGGAGCGGAGGTCAGCACGCTGGTTTGTCCTTGATCCGCAAAGAACATTCCGGTTGTTCCCAAGCGGAGTTGGTGGGCGGTGGAAAGGTGTAAGGATCCGCGTACATCCAACTGGGCTTGGGGACCAATGATAATGCCTGATGGGTTGAAAAACCAAAAATCCGCATTGTCAAATTCAGATTTTAAAACGCCATTAATCGTGGAGGCTCCGGGTCCGGTAACCCTGGAGACCACATGGTTGATCCCGGACTGACTTCTGAAGATGGCTTGTTCATTGGCGGCTATATTGAAGGTACTGAAGCTGAAAAACAGGTTGTTTCCTGACTGGTAACCCAGATTGGGGGTAATGTTGTATTGGGGACCGGCAATGGAACCGGGGGATCCGAGAGAGCCATCCAGGGTGACCTCCCCATGGGAAATAAATGGGAGGGTCAGCCATGCGAATGATAAAAATAATTTAATATAATGAATCCAAGCGACCATTTTGTTATCATCTTTTCTCAATAATTGGAATGACAGCCATTTATTTTCTCAATAATGAGAGCCATGGAGAGACCTATCCATCCAAAAAAATACCGTCTCCATCTTTAGTACACCTCTCACTCTTTTAGGAACAAGTCATGGTATAGTTAACATGTTTATGGCCTATAAATTGCATCCTATTTTATTGATACTTCAAGCAAAGTTTGCGCCACTCCCAACGATTCAACGTTTTGTTAAAATATAGAAAATTCGTTGAATAGTGTATTTATTTGTAAAATTCCATAAAGGAAACCCCATATGCCGGATTCCATATCCCTGGAGAATCTCGCCCTCTACGATGGCACGCGAATCAATGGCGTGCGCAGCCAAGACTGGAGCGGTAGTTCTATCAGCGGGGTCGGCGATGTCAACGGCGACGGCTTTGCAGACTGGATCATCGGTGCCCAAAAAGCCCTCGTCTCCGGCCAAAGCAGAGGCTCCGCCTACGTCCTGTTCGGCTCAAATCAACCCCTTCCCGACACCCTCTCCCTGGCCAACCTGGATGGAGCCAACGGCTTTCGCCTGGACGGCGTCACCGAAAGCGATGCAACCGGTGTCTCCGTGGCAGGTGCGGGTGATATCAACGGCGATGGCTACGACGACCTGATTGTCGGTGCCTTTCTGGCCAATATCAATGGCACAGATTCAGGTACCGCCTACGTAATCTTCGGCCAGCAAGATACATTTCCCGCCACCCTCTCCCTCTCCACCCTGGATGGCAGCAACGGATTTCGCCTGGAAGGAGAAGCCGCCAATAATAAAGCGGGCATCTCCGTCCAGTCGGCAGGCGATTTCAACGGTGATGGCCTGGCCGACTTGATCATTGGTGCCCCTTATGCAGGAACATCCAGCGCAGGCTCCTCCTATATTGTGTTTGGACAAGAAGACAGCTTTCCAACCAGCGTAAACCTTTCTCAGTTGGATGGAAACAACGGATTGATTCTTACGGGAAACGCAGGGAATGATTTTAGTGGCCGGTCAGTAAGCAGTGCTGGCGATGTTAACGGGGATGGTTATGATGATGTAATCATTGGGGCATTCTATGCCGATACCGGAGGAAACCTTTCAGGAACCTCCTATGTAATTTTTGGGCAGGAGAGCGGAATCAATCCAACCCTCTCCCTGGCCAGCCTCGACGGTACCAATGGCTTTCGCATGGATGGAAAAGCCGGCAGCCTGAGTGGTCGTTCCGTTGCTGGTGTTGGTGACATCAATGGCGATGGATTTGATGATATTTTGATAGGCGCACCCAAAGCCTTCAACAATGGGAATGCCGGATCATCCTATCTTGTATATGGAAAATCCTCTTTTTCATCCATCCTGGCCCTATCCAGTTTAAGCAGTACAGACGGTTTCCGTTTGGATGGCAATCAGTATAACGATTCCTTTGGGCTGGCCGTTACAGGAGCAGGCGACATAAACGGTGACGGACTGGCTGATCTTCTCATCGGTTGCAATCGTTTTGATGCCACAACCAACTCTGGCACCATCATGGATGTTGGGGCATCCTATGTCATTTTCGGTAGTACAGAGGGATACACCACGCCCCTGTCTGTTGCCAGTTTAACGGGTAATAACGGATTTCGTTTCCTGGGAGATGAGATAAATAGTCAGTCGGGACAGGCCGTGGCTGGTGCAGGCGATATCAATCAGGATGGTTATGATGACCTGTTGGTCGGGGCATTTCTAACCGACTTGCCCGATACCGATGCCGGAGCCAGTTTTCTCTTTCCAGGCAGCAACATCAATGGTCTGCCCACCACCCCCCTCTCTCTTGCCGGAAGTGGGGTTGCCGATCAATTATTGGGCGGATTGGGGAACGATACCCTGCAAGGCAATGGGGGAGCCGATGCCATACGTGGTGGTCAAGGGGATGATGTGATCCTGCTTGCCGACTCCACCTTTCTGTCGGTGGATGGGGGTGGCGGTGAGGATACCATCGTCCTCACCACTCAAAGCAAATGGGATTTGACCGAGACAGGCATGGCCAATCGCCTGTCCGGGGTTGAAATCATCGATTTGCAGGAAGGACAAGAGGCCATCACCCTTGTTGTCGCCCCACGCCAAATCAGTCGAATCAACGCAACGGGACAACCCATTCGTATGACCGGTGGCA
>JADFXB010000114.1 GCA_015233935.1 Magnetococcales bacterium
ATGCCCAAACCGAAGCGGTGGTGATGATCGGCGAAATTGGTGGTACAGCCGAAGAAGAAGCCGCTGCCTGGATCAAGGCCCATATGAAAAAACCGGTGGTGGGTTTCATCGCTGGAGCCACTGCTCCCAAAGGCAAACGCATGGGACATGCTGGGGCGATTATCTCCGGTGGCAAGGGAACGGCGGAAGAAAAATTTGCCGCACTGGAAGCGGCAGGCGTTTTCATCGCCCGTTCGCCCTCAGATATCGGCAAAACCGTGGTCAAGGCATTGGCCGGTTGATAAGGTTTGTCGGGTACGGCCCTTCGGGGCATCATCAGCAGATTGAGTAAGGGGAGTATACATGTCCAAAAGAGACCTGATTATCCGGGTTGCAGGCGAGGGAGGTGAGGGTATCATCTCCACCGGAGACTTTATCGCGGCTGCTTGCGCCAGAGCTGGACAAGAAATCTACACCTTCAAGACCTTCCCGGCGGAGGTCAAAGGCGGTTACGCCATGTATCAGGTGCGGGCCAGCCTGGATCGTGTTTACAACCAGGGCGATACCTTCGATGTCTTCTGCGCTTTCAACGGCGAAGCCTACGAAGTCAATAAATCTGCTCTGACTCCGGGAACCGCCTTCGTCTATGACTATCCGGGTGGTGACTTTGAGCCGGAAATTCCTGAAGGGGTGCATGCCTATCCCATCCCCATGTCCAAAGCGGCCAAGGAGATGAAATCCTACCGTTCCAAAAATATGGTGGCCATGGGTGCGTTGTCGGTGTTGTTCAATATCAATGAAAACACCTTGAAGCAGGTTTTGACCAACAAGTTTGGCAAAAAAGGTGAGGAAATCCTCAACTTTAACCTGCAAGCCTTTGAAAAAGGCAAGGAATTGGCCCTGGCTCTCACCAAGACCGATCCTTACCGTTTGGAAGATGGCAGCTCCAAGGATGTGATCGTTATCGCTGGTAACGATGCTGTGGGCATGGGTGCCCTGTTGGGTGGCCTGGAATTTTTCTCTGCCTACCCCATTACCCCGGCCACCGAAATTGCCAAATATGTGGCAACCCACCTGCCCAAGTTTGGGCGTCACTTGGTGCAGGCGGAAGATGAAATCGCCTCCATCGGCCAAGTTCTGGGTGCTTCCTATGCGGGTGCCCGCTCCATGACCGCTACCTCTGGTCCTGGTTTGGCCCTGATGAGCGAAATGTTGGGCATGTCCTCCATGAGCGAAACCCCGCTTCTGGTGGTGGACGTGCAACGGGGCGGACCCTCTACCGGTATGCCCACCAAACATGAGCAGGCCGACCTGTTCTTGGCCATCCATGGTGCCCATGGCGATGCCCCCCGCATCGTCCTGTCGGTGGAAGATGTGCAAGACTGCATCGATATGACGGTTGAGAGCCTCAACCTGGCAGATATGTACCAATGCCCGGTCATCCTGCTCTCCGACGGCTCCCTGGCCTTCTCAACCCAGACCATCCCCACCCCCAATCCGGCCAACTATACGGTGATCAACCGCAAACGTTGGGATGGGGAAGGGGAGTATCGCCGTTATCGTCTTACCGAAGATTATATCTCCCCCATGGCCGACCCCGGCACCCCCAATGCCATGCACATTGCCACCGGTCTGGAGCACGGTGAAAATGGTGCACCCAAATGGGCATCGGATAACCGGCAGATCATGATGGACAAACGCTTCAAAAAGTTGGACTCTGTGGTTGCCAACTACAAACCGGTGGAAATTGATGGTGATGGGGATGCCGATGTGGGTATCATCACCTGGGGTAGCACCATCGGTGTGGCCCGTGAAGCCATTGCCCGCCTGCGGGCAGAAGGGGTCAAGGTCAAAGGATTCTATCCCAAACTCATGTGGCCCATGCCGGTGGACCAGTATGAAGCCTTTGCCGCCACCTGTAAGAAAGTGTTGGTTCCCGAAGTCAACTATCAGGGCCAGCTCTCCT
The DNA here is from genome assembly GCA_015233935.1 of Magnetococcales bacterium. GTDB lineage: Bacteria > Pseudomonadota > Magnetococcia > Magnetococcales > JADFXB01 > JADFXB01. The sequence goes on from JADFXB010000114.1 coordinate 1,946, forward strand.
TCTTCATCCGGGCCATGACCAACATTAAACCGTTGCAGTATAACATTTGCGGTGGTCTGCCCTTCACCCCGGCCATGATTGTGAATAAAGTCAAGGAGGTGTTGTGATGTCCTCTCCCTATATGCATGCCACAGAAATGAAGCCCAAGGACTACAAGTCCGACGTGTCGGTGGTTTGGTGTCCCGGCTGTGGCCATCATGGCATCCTGAATGGTGTCTACCGTGCCCTCGCTGAAGCAGGCGTGGATCCCACCGGTCTGATCTGTGTCTCCGGTATCGGCTGCTCCTCCCGCTTGCCCTACTTCCTGCAATCCTACAAGATGCACACCCTGCATGGTCGTGCCGCTCCTGTGGCTACCGGTGCCGCCGTGGTGCGTCCTGACCTGGTCAATATGATCTCCGGCGGTGACGGCGACGGTTTCGCCATCGGTGGCGGTCATATGCCACACGTAGCCCGCAAAAATGTCAACCTGACCTATGTGTTGATGGACAACGGTATCTACGGCTTGACCAAGGGACAATACTCCCCCACCTCCCGCCCCGAACTGAAGGCCTACACCACCCCCTATGGCGGTCCCGAAGAGCCGATGAATCCCATGCTCTACATGCTGACCTACGGGGCAACCTATGTGGCGCAAGCCTTTGCCGGTAAACCTGGCCTCTGTGCCGATCTGATCAAAGGCGCGCTGGAGCACAAAGGATTTTCCTACGTGCACATTTTCACCCAGTGCCCCAGCTACAACAAGATCGACACCATCGAGTTCTACCGTGACCTGGTAACGGAAATTCCTGAAGGTCACGATACCTCCGATCTGGGAGCAGCCATGGAACTGGCCCGTCGTCCTGGTGGCAAGGCCCCCATTGGCCTGTTCTACAAGGTGGACAGGCCCACCCTGAATGATCATCTGGATGAAATTGTGACCAAGGTTGGTGGTCACAAAGATTATGACATCCAAAAGGTGATCAACCTGTCCCGTCCGTAATCTTGCTCTGCCAGGGGTGGCATCGTCACCCCTGGCAGCAGGTGTTCTCTGCCAATTTCTCCCCTGGATGGATGGCTGCCATGTTGCAACGTTTTGAAGATCCGCAATCTGTGTTGGAAAAATTTGGCAAAGGCAACTCCCTGGATAACGCTGATCTCTCCTTTTTGGACCTCGCCGGTTTGCACTTTAAGGGGATCTCCTTCCACCATACCCTCCTTTCAGGTAGCCGACTGGTGGATGTGATTTTTGAAGATTGTGATTTAAGCAATTTATGGGTGCAGAATGCCGATTTTTCTGGTGTACAATGCAAAGGGTTGAATATGGTGGGGGCCTTCTTCCAGAAGGTTAAACTGGTGGGTGCTTGTTTGGACCATGCCAATCTGAAGACCGCTCAAATGCTGTTGTGCGATCTCTCCCAAGCCTCCTGCCGCCATACGGATTTGTCCCAGGCCCAACTCCTTGGCACGGTTATGCATATGACCGATTTTACCAATGCCAACCTTTTCCAGGCCAATATGCGGGAAGCCGATGTGGAAGGGGCCAAATTTATCAATACCAACCTGCGGGAAGCGGATATGCGCAAGACCACCTTGCTGTCTGCTGAATTCAGGCATGTGGTGACCGATGGCGTCCTTCACTATGGCAAGTCCCCCTGGTCGGGGCAATCGGTACCAGAAAAGGATTGGTATCTGGAAATGCCCATTTTCGATGGTGAATAAGGCATATGTCTTTGACTGATTGTCAGAAAAAACTGCAATTCCAAGCATCTCGCCGTTCTACGAGAGAGATGGAAGAACTTATGCACCTTTTTTTGCAACGTCACCTCACCCAATTGAGCCAGGATGATTGTGAAAAAATTCTTCAATTGCTGGATTGGCCTGATGTACAACTCTACGACTGGATCACCGGTTTGCAATCACCCCCTCCCCAGGTAGACAAAGAACTGATCAATTGGATTCGTCACCCTTGATCAGTCTATTTTAAATATAATTCGGATTCATGCATTTTATAGGTGGGAAAAAAATCGGAAAGCTGTACATTAGCCATGGATTCTCATGGCAAGTTCATGTAGAAATGTTTACCCCAATTCCAGGTGGGAGAGGGGCTGCCAACTCTTTTACGTTGTTCAAATTGTCAATCACCTCGTCTGATTCCACAAAGAAATAAGATGATTGGTGGTTGATTCTGATAGAGTGACTTGTCATTTTTCGGTCAAGGAGAGGTGTATGAATCTGATTTTGATGGGGCCTCCCGGCGCGGGTAAAGGCACACAAGCAAGAAGAATCGCAGAGCGTTATGCCATCCCCCAGCTTTCCACTGGGGATATGTTGCGGGCAGCGGTCAAGGCAGGAAGTCCAGTAGGCTTGCAGGCCAAAGCCGCCATGGAATCCGGTGCCCTGGTGACGGACGATATCGTGGTGGGCATCATCGCGGATCGTCTGAAAGAGGCGGATTGCGCCAAAGGTTTCATCCTGGACGGCTTCCCCCGTACCGTTCCCCAGGCTGCAGCCCTGGACAAGGTGCTGGCTGGCATGTCCATCGCCATTGATCATGTGGTGGATATGGAAGTGGACAGTGAAGCACTGGTGGCCCGTATCACCGGTCGTTCCACCTGCTCCAAATGTGGCGAAGGCTACCATGCGGTCAGTAAAAAACCCAGCGTGGCCGGTGTCTGCGATAAATGCGGTGGTGAACTCACCCAACGGGCTGACGACAACGAAGCCACCGTGCGCAATCGCCTGAAAGTCTACAACGAACAGACCGCTCCCCTGATTGACTACTATAAAAAGAGCGGCAACTTTAAAGCTGTGGATGGTATGGCAGAGATGAATCAGGTTTTTGATTCCATCTGTGCTGTTCTGGGATGATGTCCACAAGCAGAATCACAACGGTTTCGACAGGTTTGTAATCATCAACTGGTAAGATACATATTGTTCAGGTTTCCCGGGTGTCTGTGGGGTACGACCTTTAGATGCATGCATGATTACGGTGAAGCTGCCAGAGAGCAGTACCTGTAAGATGCAGAATTCAAACAGGAAGTTCTTATGGATATCCAAAAGGAGACCGCTACGCTATCCGGGTAGGAGAAGGGAGAAGAGGGCATGTCGAGTTTATCGATGGAAGGGATGGTGTTATCCATCCTCTGTGGCGCAGCCGGTGTCGGCTGGGCGTTTTACAACCGGCAGTGGATTCTGAGCTTAAGCGCAGGAACCGAGCGGATGCAGCAAATTGCTGCCGCCATTGAAGAAGGGGCCAATGCGTACATGCGCCGCCAGTACACCACCATCGGTGTGGTCGGTGCCATCCTGTTCATGTTGATTGCCCTGTTCCTGAGCATGAATACGGCGATTGGTTTCGCCGTTGGTGCGGTTCTCTCCGCCGCCGCCGGTTTCTTTGGCATGAGCATTTCGGTGAAAGCCAATGTGCGTACCGCCGAAGCTGCCAAAGGTGGCTTGAACAGTGCCTTGCAGGTTGCCTTCCGTGGCGGTGCCATCACCGGCATGTTGGTGGTGGGCCTGGGCCTGTTGGGTGTGGCTGTCTTCACCCTGATTCTGTTGAAATTCCCTGAAAAGGATCTCAACAGCACCCTGAAGCCCCTGGTGGGCTTGGCCTTTGGTGGATCGTTGATCTCCATCTTCGCCCGTCTTGGTGGTGGTATCTTCACCAAGGGTGCCGACGTGGGTGCCGACTTGGTGGGTAAAGTGGAAGCCGGTATCCCTGAAGATGACCCACGCAACCCCGCCGTGATCGCCGACAACGTGGGCGACAACGTGGGTGACTGCGCCGGTATGGCCGCTGACCTGTTTGAAACCTATGCTGTGACCGTGGTGGCCGCCATCCTGTTGGGTGCCCTGTCTCTGCCCAACTACGGCAACGCTTTGATCTACCCCCTGGCCCTTGGTGGCGTCTCCATCATCGCCTCCATCCTGGGTGTGTATGCTGTGAAAGCCAAACCGGGTGAAAAAATCATGACCGCCCTCTACAAAGGGGTGATCGTCTCCGGTGTGGTCTCTTTGATCGCCTTCTTCCCCGTCACCCAATGGTTGATGGGTGCCAATGGCAAATATTCTATCATGGCTCTGTTCGGTTCCGCCGTTGTCGGTCTGGCACTCACTGCCGCCATGGTGATCATCACCGAATACTACACCTCCACCGAATATCAGCCCGTGCGTGATATTGCCAAAGCCTCCGAAACCGGCCATGGCACCAACGTCATTGCCGGTCTGGGTATCTCCATGAAGGCCACCGCCCTGCCCGTGTTGGCCGTGTGTGCCTCCATTGCAGCTTCCTACAAGCTGGCCGATCTCTACGGTGTGGCTATTGCTGCTACTGCCATGCTGTCCATGACCGGCATCATCGTCGCCCTGGACGCTTACGGCCCCATCACCGACAATGCGGGTGGCATCGCCGAAATGGCCGAGCTGCCCTCCGAAATCCGTGACATTACCGATCCTCTGGATGCAGTGGGCAACACCACCAAAGCCGTGACCAAAGGTTATGCCATTGGCTCTGCCGGTCTGGCCGCTCTGGTGCTCTTTGCCGACTACACCCATGAACTGATCCACTTTGGCAAAACTTCCAGCTTCCCGTTGGATGATCCCAAGGTGATCATCGGTCTCTTCATCGGCGGTATGCTGCCCTACCTGTTTGCCGCCATGGGCATGGAAGCGGTGGGACGTGCTGCCGGTAGCGTGGTTATTGAAGTGCGCCGTCAGTTCCGGGAAATGCCCGGCATCATGGAAGGCACCACCAAACCCGACTACTCCCGGGCCGTGGACATGCTGACCAAAGCCGCCATTGCTGAAATGGTCAAGCCCTCCCTGCTGCCCGTGCTGGTTCCTGTGATCGTCGGCTTCACCCTGGGCGTGCAAGCCCTGGGCGGCCTGCTCATGGGTACCATCATCACCGGTATCTTCGTTGCCATCTCCATGACCACCGGTGGTGGTGCCTGGGACAATGCCAAGAAGTATATCGAAATGGGTAACCATGGTGGTAAGGGTTCCGAAGCTCACAAGGCCTCCGTCACCGGTGACACTGTGGGCGACCCCTACAAAGACACCGCTGGTCCCGCCGTGAACCCCATGATCAAAATTGCCAACATTGTGGCTCTGTTGATCGTCGCTCTTCTGTAATCCAAATTCTGGGAGGCACTCCCAGATTGGTAGTAGATGCAGGGATCCGGGCAACCGGATCCCTTTTTTAACGGGAAAAAAAGAGGGACAAGCAAAACGGATTGGATTCAGGGCGTGTATTTTATACGCATCAATCTAGGCTCTATACCTGACAACTTGTTTTCCCCATCAAAGTGAAAGGTGATGACATCTCCAAAATAACCAGCCCAGTCTCTGTTTAAAGGAAAATTACAGGTGAAAGAAGCAGGCTTTTCTTCGCGACACGTATCGCTCCTCTCACCTCCCGCTAAACGGATGATTTGCTGTTTGACCTTTTCTTTTTCCATTCCCTTGGGAAAAATTTCTTTCATACGCTCCCTTCGGGTAAGTTGATTCCACTCTTCCCCAAGAAGTTGCCTATACCCCTCACGGGCCGGACATTCACAATTTGCCATCTTGTATAAGGTGACTCCAAGGGAAACAACCATCAAACTGCCAAAAATTGCTACGGGTATTTGCCATAGTAGGGCTTTTGGATAACCAGACATAATATTCTCCCAAGCCCGAAATAGAGAGTTATCACAACACCTTGGTCACATCCTGGCTGGGTAAGGGTTTGGAAAGAAGGTATCCCTGTACCTGGTCACACCCCTGCTCTCGCAAAAACTCCAGTTGAAAGGGTGTCTCCACCCCTTCTGCAACCACCGTTAAATCCATGGTATGTGCCAATCCAATAATGGCTTGAATGATGACCGTATCCTTGGAGTCGCAGGTCAACTCCCGCACAAAGGATTGATCAATCTTCAATGTGTTCACCGGGAAGCGTTTCAAATAGCCCAAGGAGGAGTAACCTGTGCCAAAATCATCCAGGGCCAGGGCAATGCCCAATTCACGCAATCGCTTCATGATGGCAATGGATTCCTCCAAATTTCCCATCAAGGTGCTTTCCGTGATCTCCAGTTCCAGGGCGGTGGGAGGAAGTGATGTCTCTTCCAGTAGCTTGGCAACCAGGGGCAACAAGGTTGGCTGTTGGAACTGTTTGGGAGATAAATTCACGGCTATCCGTAAATTGTCTGCTCCCTGACCATGCCAAAGGGTGGTTTGCCTTAATGCGGTTTCCAAAATCCACTCACCCATGGGTAGGATCAAACCCGTCTCCTCCGCCAGGGGAATAAAGGTGGCGGGTGAGACCATGCCTTTGCCTTGCTGCCGCCAGCGGACCAGGGCTTCCACGCCCACCACCCGATTGCTGGCAAGATCGTATTGGGGTTGATAATGAAGAAGAAATTCCTGATTGGTGACGGCCTTATGGAGTTCATCCTCCAGGGTGATGCGATCAAAAATACGGGTTTGCAGTTCCTGGGAGAAAAACTGATAGTTGTTCCGTCCCTTTTCTTTGGCCAAATACATGGCCATGTCCGCATGTTTGGTGAGTGTGGTATAATCGGTGCCATCCTGAGGATAGACGGCAATACCAATGCTGCCCCCAATACGTACCTCTACCCCTTGGATCTCCAGGGGAGTACGTATATCGTCCAGCATCTCCTGGGCAATATGAGATATGGCTTCTGGGCGTACCGCACCTGTCAGAATGATGGTGAATTCATCCCCACCCATGCGGGCCACGGTATCGGAGGCACGCACCCGTGTGTGCAATTTTTTGGCAACGATTTGCAGCAGTTCATCACCAGCCGCATGCCCCATGGTGTCATTGACATATTTAAAACGGTCCAGGTCGATGAAAAAGACAGCCAGACTGCGTTCATGCCGTGCTGCCATGGCCATTTCATGGGTCAGACGCTCCCGGAAAAGGGCACGATTGGCCAGGTTGGTAAGGGGATCATAATAGGCCAGTCTTTCCAACTGCTCTTCCGTGGATTTTTGCCGACTGATATCCATAAAAATGCCCACATAATGGGTGGCACGTCCATCTTTATCACGGATCGAGCTAATGGATAACCATTTGGGATAGATCTCTCCATTTTTCCGCCGATCCCATATTTCTCCTTCCCAAGTGCCTGTTTCACGAATGGTTTGCCACATTTTTTGGTAAAACTCAGGGGGATGACGACCCGATTTGAGAACCTTCGGGTTAAGGCCCAAAATTTCTTCCCGACGATAACCGGTAATTGCTGAATAGGCAGGGTTGACATCGATTATTTTGGCATCGATATCGGTAATGATAATGGCCTCGCCTGCATTGACAAACACCTTTTCCGCCATGCGCAGCCGTTCCTGGGTGGCTTTGATTTCCGACAAATCCTGACCAATGCCCATGAAACCGGTGAGGGTTCCCCGATCATCAAACAGGGCGGTCACCGACAGGGCAACAGGAAAGCGGGTGCCATCTTTACGAATGTAGGTCCATTCATTTTCATCGGCCTTGCCATTTCTTGCCTTGGCGACAAAGACTTCAAAACCTGGCTCTATGGTACGTCCCAACTCTTTGCTCAAGGCATGGGCACGTTCAATGACCTCTTCCATATCGTGGATAATCACCAGAGAGGTTTTACCGATCATTTCCCTGGCTGAATAGCCCAGTTTTTTCTCAGCGGTTGCGTTAAAGGACAGAATCGTTCCATGGGTATCGGTGGATATGATGGTAGCATTGGCACTTTGCAGAATGGCCCGCTGCAAGGCGATGTTTTCTCTTAAATCTTGTTCAACCCTCTCCCTAATTTGAATCTGCTCTATAAGAAGAAGATTGCTTTCTTTCAGTTCAACCGTTCGTTCCTGTATGCGGGATTCCAAGGTGTCATGGGCTTCCTGCAACTTGCCAGCCATGGTATTGAAGGCATCTCCCAAATGTTTGACTTCGTCCGCCCCAAAGATGGAAACCCGTTGGGTTAAATCACCATGGGCCAGTTGATCGGTTACCTTGGTAAGATGTTGAATAGGAACCAGAATGATTCTACCCATGTAGAAAGAGATCAAGAGGAGGGAGATAAATGCCCCCCCAAAAAAAGCCCTTTGCCAGTCGCGCAGATAGGATAATTCTGCCAAGGCTTCATGGGCATCGATTTTGACCACCATCCCCAATCGCACCGAGGGTAGATATCGCCAGACAGCCAAGACTTCATGTCCACGATAATCCTCCGTGAGTGCCGCACCATGACGACCCATGACAGCGTCCAGAATGGGTTGTCCCACAGGAGAGGAGAGGGGAAGACGACGATTGAAAGCAGCGGAAGGGTCGGACTTGAGGGGCAAAAGGAACAATATCTGATCTTCTTCCCGTCGGACAATCACTGTTTCACCCGTCTCTCCCAAGCCCGTAAAGTCCAGCATCACTTCCCTGAATCGCCCGGCGTCAATTTGCAAGGCCACCACACCCAGCAACTGGTCATCATCCATGATGGGGGCTGCAATAAATGCTGCGGGTGCTTGCGAGGGTTCATACAAGGTATATTGGGAAAAATCTGCTTCCAGCGCATTCAGGGAGGAGAGGGCCACCTTGGCCAGTTCGGAATTCCTGAAGGTGGAATGTTGCAAGTTAACGCCAAAATCTGCCTCCCTTTTGACGGTGAACACAACCTGGAGATTTTTGCTAATGAGAAAGGCATCATAGTATCCGCCTTCCTCCAAAAATTGATCCAATAACGGACGCAATTGCAGATCGGCCTGTCGATACTCCTCTGAATCGACTCCACTTTCCAAAAATGCTTTGTTCAAACGTTTAAAACCATCCGTGATGAACGGATTATGGGACAGAATCCGGATATCTTTTAATTGTTCCCGAACAAAGGTATCGATTTGATCTGTTTTTTTGTCGGCAATGCGGATCAAGTTATTCAGCATGGTGTGGGCATGAATATCACGAAATGCCTTTTGGGTAACCAGATCCAGTATGGTAACAGGTGCCAGAACCAGAATCAGGAGGGCAAGCAATAGCCGCCAGACAATACCCTGCGGAGTCATTTGGACCTCAGTGGCTTGTTGTTTGAAAGAAACCA
>JADFXB010000115.1 GCA_015233935.1 Magnetococcales bacterium
CCAGAACGACATTCTCAAAGAGTTCATGGTTCGCAACACCTACATCTATCCACCCGCCCCCTCCATGCGCATTGTGGGGGATATCATCGCCTACGCCTCTTCCCAAATGCCCCGCTTCAACCCCATTTCCATCTCCGGCTATCATATGCAGGAGGCGGGGGCGGATGCAGCCCTGGAATTGGCCTATACCCTGGCCAACGGCAAAGCCTATGTGGAAACCGCCATCGCCCGTGGTCTGGACGTGGATGATTTTGCCCCCCGTTTGTCCTTCTTCTTTGGCATTGGCATGAATTTTTATATGGAAATTGCCAAGTTGCGGGCGGCACGTCTGTTGTGGGACCGGGTTATGGTGGGATTCAACCCCAAGGATGCCAAATCCCGGCTGTTGCGCACCCATTGTCAAACTTCCGGTTGGTCCTTGACCAGCCAGGATCCCTTCAACAATGTGGTACGCACCACCATCGAGGCCATGGCCGCTGTCTTTGGTGGCACCCAGTCCTTGCATACCAACGCCCTGGACGAGGCCATCGCCCTGCCCACCGAATTTTCCGCCCGTATCGCCCGCAACACCCAGATCATTCTGCAAAGCGAAGCCCACCTGACCCATGTGATCGATCCCTGGGGTGGCTCCTACATGATGGAAAGCTTGACCCACGATCTGGCCACCCGCGCCTGGTCCCTCATGGAGGAGATCGACGTGGCAGGAGGCATGGTGAAGGCCATCGCCAGCGGTCTACCCATGCGGCGCATCGAGACGGCAGCCACCACCAAACAGGCTCGCATCGATAAAGGGGAAGAGACCATTGTGGGGGTTAATTGCTTTCCACCTCCCCAAGAAGAGCCGTTGCAAGTGCTGGTGGTGGACAATCAGGCGGTAAGAGAGGCACAATTGCAACGACTGGCGCAAGTGCGCGCAGAGCGGGATGGCACAGCGGTGGAGCGGGCACTGGCCGCCCTCACCCTGGCCGCCAGGGAGGAGAGCGGCAATCTGCTGGAACTCTCCATCCAGGCCATGGCGGTTCGCGCCACGCTGGGTGAGGTCAGTGATGCCCTGGAGAAGGTCTATGGTCGTCATCGGCGGGAGATTGGCGGTTTGTCCGGGGTCTATGGAGCCAACTGGCAGGAGGATAAGGTGTGGCAGGAGTTGCGTGCAGATGTGGCAGCCTTTGCCAGTAAAGAGGGCCGCCGTCCCCGCATCCTGGTGGTGAAACTGGGGCAGGATGGTCACGACCGGGGAGCCAAGGTGATTGCCTCCGCCTTTGCCGATGCCGGATTCGACGTGGATATGGGTCCCCTCTTTCAAACCCCCGAAGAGGCAGCTCGCCAGGCCATTGAAAACGATGTGCATGCCGTGGGTGTCTCCAGCCTGGCAGGTGCCCATCTCACCCTGGCCCCGGCGGTGGTGGCGGCGTTGCGACAAGAGGGAGCCAAGGATATGGTGGTGGTAGCCGGTGGGGTTATCCCGGAACAGGATCACGCCCCCCTGTTGGCTGCGGGGGTCAGTGCCGTCTTTGGTCCCGGTACTTCAGCGGTGGTGGCGGCACGTCAGGTGCTGAACGCCATCCAACAACGGCTGGCGGCCCATGGTTGAGGAGTGGGCAGCGGCCATCCGTCGGGGAGATCGACGCGCCCTTGCCAAGGCCATCACCCTGGTGGAAAGCAGTCGCCCCCAGGATGAAACCACCGCTCGCCAGTTGCTTGCCCGGTTGACACCCCAGATCACTCCGGCCTTACGGGTGGCCATCAGCGGTCCACCAGGGGTGGGCAAGAGCACCTTCATCGAAGCCCTGGGCATGGCCGCTGTGGGCAAGGGTCAGCGTGTGGCCGTTCTTACTGTGGACCCCTCCTCCCGCATCAGCGGCGGCAGCATTTTGGGGGACAAAACCCGCATGCCCCGTTTGAGCACCCACCCCCTGGCCTATATTCGCCCCTCCCCGGCTGGCGAAACCCTGGGTGGTGTTGCCCGTCGCACCCGGGAAAGCATGCTCTTGCTGGAAGCCGCCGGTTTTGATCTTTTATTGGTGGAAACGGTGGGGGTGGGACAGAGTGAAACCGAGGCTGCTGCCATGGTGGATCTGTTCGTTTTGCTCCTGCTGCCCAACGGAGGCGATGAATTACAAGGGATCAAGCGGGGGATCATGGAGCTTGCGGACCTGGTCTTGATCAACAAAGCGGATGGGGATTTCATAGAAGCCGCTCGCCAGACCCACAGACAGGTAGAGGGTGCACTGGCCCTTTTAGGCCACCATGAAAAAGGCTGGTCTCCCCGTACCTTGACCATCAGCAGTCGGCAAGAACAGGGTATTGACCAGGTTTTGGAACTCCTGGCCCAATTTCGACAAACCCATATCACCACCCTGGGGGAAAAAAGGCGCAATCAAGCCAGGGCCTGGATGTGGGAAAGAGTTCGGGAAGGTTTACTACTCCGCTTTCAGGCGGATACTACCATACAGTGTTTAGTGACCGAACTGGAACCTGCCGTCATGAACGGCACCCTTGGTTCGGTGGAGGCAGCCGAAAGACTGCTGGATGCCTTTGTCGGCAGAAAGGTATAGTCCATGTGGGAAATTATCAAACAGTTGGAAGAGTTGCGTGATCAAGCGCGACTGGGTGGCGGTCGAGATCGCATCGATGCCCAACACAAACGGGGCAAGCTCACCGCCCGGGAACGCCTGGACGCCCTGATGGATCCAGGCTCCTTTGAAGAGATGGATATGTTCGTGGAGCACAACTGCACCGACTTCGGCATGGATAAATCCCATGTGGCCGGGGATGGGGTGGTGACCGGTTTTGGCAACATTTATGGTCGGCGGGTGTTTGCCTTTTCCCAGGATTTTACCGTGTTTGGCGGTTCCCTGAGTGAAACCAACGCCCGCAAGATATGCAAAATCATGGATATGGCGGTCAATGTGGGGGCACCTGTCATTGGCATCAACGATTCGGGTGGGGCACGTATTCAGGAAGGGGTGGCCTCCCTGGCAGGATATGCGGAGGTCTTTCAACGCAATGTATTGGCCTCCGGCATCATTCCCCAAATTTCCGCCATCATGGGTCCTTGCGCCGGGGGCGCGGTCTACTCCCCTGCTTTGACCGATTTTATCATGATGGTGAAAGACACCTCCTACATGTTTCTCACCGGCCCGGATGTGGTGAAGACCGTCACCCACGAAGAGGTTACCGCTGAACAACTGGGAGGGGCAATAACCCACACCACCCGTTCCGGGGTGGCAGACTTTGCCTTTGACAACGATCTGGTGCTACTCAAACAATTGCGGCGGCTGTTCTCCTTTTTGCCCTCCAGCAATCGGGCACCCCCACCCATTGTTCTCACCGGCGATGATCCCAAGCGGCAGGACCCCTCCCTGGACTACCTGATTCCCAACGATCCCGCCCGCCCCTACGACATGAAGGAGCTGGTGGAAAAGGTGGTGGACAACCACGATTTCATGGAAGTGCAGGCGGGCTACGCTAAAAATATTATCATCGGCTTTGCAAGACTGGATGGTCATACGGTGGGCATTGTAGCCAACCAACCCATGGTGTTGGCGGGTTGCCTGGACATTGCCAGTTCCATCAAAGCGGCCCGTTTTGTGCGCTTTTGCGATTGTTTCAACATTCCCCTGGTTACCTTTGTGGATGTGCCAGGCTTTTTGCCAGGTACCCAACAAGAGTTGGGAGGAATCATCAAACATGGGGCCAAACTGTTGTTTGCCTATGCAGAGGCCACAGTTCCCAAAATTACCGTCATCACCCGCAAGGCTTATGGCGGGGCCTATGACGTCATGTCCTCCAAGCATTTGCGCGGCGATTTGAACTATGCCTGGCCCCATGCGGAAATTGCGGTCATGGGTCCCAAGGGAGCCGCCGAGATCATCTTTCGCAACGATATTCGGGAGTCCGCCGATCCCAAAGCCAAGTTGCAGGAGGTGACCGCCGCCTATGCCAAAAACTTTGCCAACCCCTTCATCGCCGCCCGCAAGGGATTTATCGATGATGTGATCATGCCCCACGACACCCGTTGGCGGGTGATTCGTGGATTGCAATCCATGACTGGCAAAAAATTGGCCTTACCGTGGAAAAAACATGACAATCTGCCCCTGTAGGTGGAGAAGACCATGCGCAAATTATTGATTGCCAACCGTGGCGAGATTGCCTGCCGGATTATCAAGACTGCCCGCCGCATGGGCATTGCCACGGTAGCCATTTATTCCGATGCCGACCACGACGCCCGCCATGTGCGCCTGGCGGACGAAGCGGTGTGGGTGGGTCCGTCGGCCAGCCGGGATTCCTATCTGGTGGTGGAAAACATTCTGGCCGCCATCGACAAAAGCGGAGCGGATGCAGTCCATCCTGGTTATGGCTTTTTGTCGGAAAATGCCGCCTTCAGCCAAACCTTGCGGGAGCGGGGTATTGTCTTCGTCGGACCAGGACCAGAGGCCATCCGGGCCATGGGGGATAAAATTGCCTCCAAAAAGCTGGCGGGTGAGGCCAAGGTCAACACCATTCCCGGCCATCCCGATGCGGTCTCCTCGGCAGAGGAGGCGGTGGAAGTGGCCAGAAAAATTGGTTATCCGGTGATGATCAAGGCTTCGGCGGGTGGAGGCGGCAAGGGTATGCGCATTGCGCGCAACGACCAGGAGGCCGCCCAGGGTTGGGTTTCCGCCAGCAATGAAGGCCGCTCCTACTTCAAGGATGACCGGGTTTTTCTGGAAAAATTTATCGAAAATCCCCGCCATATCGAAATCCAAATTCTTTGTGACAGCCACGGCAACGGGGTTTGGCTCAACGAGAGGGAGTGTTCGGTACAACGGCGCAACCAAAAGGTGATCGAAGAGGCCCCCTCCCCCTTTGTGGATGCCGCCATGCGGGCACGCATGGGTGAACAGGCTTTGTCTTTGGCCAAGGCGGTGGGTTATGTCTCGGCGGGTACGGTGGAATTTGTGGTGGGCAAGGAGAAGGATTTCCACTTTTTGGAGATGAACACCCGCTTGCAGGTGGAACATCCGGTCACCGAAATGATCACCGGCCTGGATTTGGTGGAACAGATGATCCGGGTAGCCCGTGGCGAACCCTTGAGTTTTGGCCAGGCGGAGGTTGGCTTGCGGGGCTGGGCCATGGAAAGCCGCATCTATGCGGAAAATCCCTACAGCCAGTTCATGCCCTCCACCGGTCGCTTGGTGCACCATCGTCCACCTGAGGAGAGTCGCACTGTGCGGGTGGATACCGGGGTTTTTGAAGGGGGAGAGGTTTCCATCTACTACGACCCCATGATTGCCAAATTGATCACTTGGGGAGAAAACCGGGAGCAGGCCATCGCCACCATGCGCCAAGCCTTGGACCAGTATTTTATTGAAGGTCCCAAGCACAACATTGACTTTCTCAATGCGGTTCTCAGTCATCCCCGTTTCCAACGGGGGGATCTGTCCACCGGCTTTATTGCCGAGGAGTACCCAGAAGGCTTTGGCGGTGCCCCGTTGACAGGGGAGGATATCCGCTTTTTTGCCGCCGTGGCCGCCCACTGTGAGATGGCCTGTGAAGCGTTGATCGCCCCCCTGACCACCACTCAGGATTGGGTAGTCAGCCTGGCGGGTGAGGATGTGCGCTTGACCATGGCAGCGGGTGGAGATGGGTGCAAGGTCACTTTCGCCAATGGTCCTGCTCTCTCCTTTAAGGATGACTACCAGCCGGGTGGTTATCTGGCCACCTTCGAACTGGAGGGCGACCGGCGAACGGTACAAGTGAGGCGATTGGAATATGGCTTTGCCTTGACCCAGGGTGGTCGTATGGTGGTGGCCACGGTTTGGCCGCCCCATCTGTTGGAGTTGGCCAAGCGTATGCCGGAGAAAAAACTGGCGGACACCTCCAAACAATTCCGCACCCCCATGCCGGGACTGGTGCGCAAGGTGATGGTGCAGGAAGGTCAAAAGGTGGTGCAAGGGGACCCCCTCTGCCTGTTGGAGGCCATGAAGATGGAAAACACCCTGTGTGCTGAAAAGGATGCCACGGTACAAAAGGTACATGTGGCGGAAAACGAAACCGTGGAAGCGGATGCGGTGTTGATCACTTTTGTTTGAGGAAAGCCCATGCTTGGACGCCTGAACCATGTGGCCATCGCCACCCCCGATTTGCAAAAAGCCATGGCCACCTACCGGGATATTTTGGGAGCACAGGTGGGTGAGGTGGTGGACTTGCCGGAACATGGGGTCTCCACGGTTTTTATTCACCTGCCCAATACCCATGTGGAACTGCTGCATCCCTTGGGGGAGAACTCCCCCATAGCCGGTTTTCTGGCCCGTAACCCGGCGGGAGGCATTCATCATATGTGTTATGAGGTGACAAACATTGAAGAAGCCGTAGAGATATTGCACAATCGCGGCGTGCGGGTGCTGGATGCCAAACCCAGGATCGGTGCCCACGGCAAACTGGTGGTTTTTCTCCATCCCAAAGATATGGGTGGGGTTTTGATCGAGTTGGAGGAGGCATAAGATCTCCGTACCAACCCATTGTTTTTGTAAGACACTCTCGTAAACCACAAACAAGGAGTTGCAGATTATGACTGGTATTGTGATCGTCGGGGCCGCTCGTACCGCGGTGGGAGCCTTTAGCGGTGGCTTGAGCAGCCTCACCGCCGCCCAGTTGGGTGAAATCGCCATCAGTGAAGCGTTGAAGCGGGCAGGTGTGGCTCCGGCTGATGTGGATGAAGTGCTTATGGGACAAATTTTGACCGCTGGCTGTGGCCAGAATGCGGCCCGTCAGGCTGCGGTGAAAGCTGGTATTCCCGTTGAGAAGACCGCCATGACCATCAACCAGTTGTGTGGTTCTGGTCTGCGCGCGGTGGCGTTGGGTGCCCAGGCTATTTCCCTGGGTGATGCGGATGTGGTGGTGGCGGGTGGTCAGGAGAGCATGAGTCAGTCTCCCCACACCATGCATTTGCGCAACGGCACCAAGATGGGTAGTGCCGAGCTGGCGGACACCATGATCAAAGATGCCCTCACCGATGCCTTCAACGGCTACCACATGGGCAACACCGCCGAGAACGTGGCCAAAAAGTGGGGTTTGACCCGTGAGGAGCAGGATGCCTTTGCCGCCTCTTCCCAGCAAAAAGCGGAAGCAGCCCAGAAAGAGGGTCGTTTCAAGGAAGAGATCGTGCCGGTGGTGATCAAGGGCAAAAAGGGTGACACGGTTTTTGATACGGACGAGCATCCCAAGCATGGTACCACGGTGGAAACCCTGTCCAAGCTGCGCGCCGCCTTTGACAAGGAAGGCACCGTGACGGCGGGTAATGCTTCCGGCATCAACGATGGTGCGGCGGCTGTGGTTCTCATGTCGGCGGAAAACGCTGCCAAGCGTGGACTGAAACCGTTGGCCCGTATTGTTTCCTGGGCTTCTTGTGGTGTGGATCCTTCCATCATGGGCACCGGCCCCATTCCTTCCAGCCGCAAGGCGTTGGAGAAGGCGGGTTGGAGCGTGGATGATCTGGACTTGATTGAAGCCAATGAAGCCTTTGCTGCCCAAGCCATTGCCGTCAACAAGGATCTGGGCTGGGATTTGAGCAAGGTGAATGTCAACGGTGGAGCCATCGCTCTGGGTCATCCCGTGGGTGCTTCCGGTGCCCGCGTGCTGGTGTCTTTGCTGTATGAAATGAAGCGTCGCGACGCCAAAAAAGGTCTGGCCACTTTGTGCATCGGTGGCGGCATGGGTATTGCGATGTGTCTTGAGCGGGATTAATCCCCCGATGTGGTGAATTTTCCTTGCGACGGTCGGTTTATTTTGGGGCTGGCCGTCGCGAGGAATTCTACCAGGTGCACGGGGTGAAGCCTTCCCCGTTGACCAGGTGCACACAATCGCCGGATTGGGCAATGACAAACAGCCCCTGATTGCTGGCAAAACGGGCCACATTTTCCTCTACCACAATACCCGCCACCGCCCCCATGATGCGCTTGCCCTCAAAGTAGGGAAAGAACTCCTTGAATTGGGCCAGCCGGTTGAGGTGATCGCGTACATCGCTTTCTTTCAATTCGCTTTTGACTTCCACCAACATGATTTCATCGGTATTTTCCACCAGGATGTCGATTTCCATCAGTCGGCCATCCGGGTGTTTGGCCTTCATTCGGCGGGTTACCGCATGAACCGGGATGCCCCGTTCTGCAAACAGGGTTTCACAAGCAGGGGCCACCAACCCTTCCACAAACTCTCCCCAGCGTCCACCCAACTGACCAATTTGGCGGGAAACCTCTTTCACGATCCGGTCGGTTTCCTGCATTTTCCGGTCGGTTTCCTGCATCTTCCGGTCGGTCTCTTGCATCTTCCGATCGGTTTCCTTCATAAGACGATCGGTTTCCAGGGTCTGCCGTCTGATTTCCTGCCATTCGCGGGCGGATTTTTCTTCCGATTCCCGGAACATTTGGCGGGTTTCCTGGAAGAGTTTGAAAATATCATCAAGGGTTGCGGCGTGGGACATGGGGTGCCTCCTGGATTATCCACAGATTTCCCTCAGTATAGCAAAGCATGGTTAACCTGCAATACTGAAAAAGGGGTAGAGAATAGGGACTACAGCACTAGCTGCCGTAGAGCAGGCGCATGCGTTTGCTTTCCTGGCGGATGGCGGGAATGAAGGTATAGGTGTGGTTGTTGCGGACAAATTCCCGGATGATCTCTTCCCGCTCAGCCAGGGAGTAGCCTTCCGGTTTGTTATCGGCTTCACCGGGTTGTGCCAGGGCGTGGTAGAGCAGGGCCAGTTCCATGTCCAGGGTGGTACCGAAGATGGCGGGGTTGTCGGTGTTGAGCAGAACGGGAATTTTTTTGCGAATGCGCACCAGTGGATGGTCCCGGTAGCGGTCCATGTCCCGGATCATCACATTGCTGGAGGGACAACATTCAATGGCCAATCGCTTTTTGGCAAAACGATGGAGCATTTCTTCTTGAATGGCCTGGTAGCGTTTGGCCTCTTCTTGCAACTCAAAAAGGGGTCGCCAGTGGCGAATGGGATTGGCCATCTGGGGGCGGGAGCGCAAATATTTTCGGAAGATTTGCCAAGTATCCTTATCCTGACGCAATTGCTCCGCCACTTCGGTTTGATACCACAACACCCCTTCCCATGAACTGGGATGGTCCAAGGCTTCCAAAACCACCTGCGGGCAGAAGAGGGCCTTGTAGAAGAGCAACCATTGTTCCGTGCTCAAAGGTTGGGCGGGTTGCAAAAATTCATCGGCCAGGGCGCGAATTTCCTGTTCCAGCATGCGCCGTTGATGCCAGGGCAGGGGAATATCCCGTTCGGCATGCATGCGCCACTCCCAGATTCGATCCAATAGCAAATGTTCCAGGGTGACGGGCACCAGACTGTGACGGCGCAGCCAACGGGCGGGTTGGTCGCCCAGGGCCAGACCGTGGCCCAATCGGTCGTTGGCCTCCCAGGGGAAGAAGGAGACCACCTCATCCATGTGGCGCAAACCTTGGGCCAGGGTGAGATATTCTTCCCCGGCGTGGAAGGTATAACCGGGGGTGGGTAGATCGGCCATTTCCCGCCGCCACCAGGAGCGGAATTCTACAAAGATGGGCAGGAAGAGCCAGTTGGGGGCATTGGTTTCCACATTGGCCACATCGATGCCCACCAGATGACGCACCACCCCTTCATGGTGCCGCATCTGTAATAACTCTTGCAGTTGGGTTAACTGATGGCGCAATTCAGCAAGGAACTCTTCATATTTATGGGATTTTTCGCACTGGTCGGGCTTGATGAAATGAACGATGATACCCAGTTGGGGCATGGAGGGGTTTTGGGTACGCATGTCTGCCGCCGCCTGCGCCAGGTCCAGCATTTCGTTGACATCGTGGATACCGGGTGCACAGCGCAATTCCATACCCAGCATGCGCTGGAAAGCGGACAGTTGCTCTTGCCATCGTTGCAGTTGTTTGTGGGGAATTTTTTGCCAGCGGGCATCCCCCAATCGTTTCAAAGGAATATAATAATTTTCCCGAAAAAAGGAGAAGCCCTCCCGGCGGGGAAATTGAATGTGTTGTTGCAAAAACCAGGCTTTGAGTCGCACATAGTGCCAGAAGAGTTGATGAAGTTTGGTCTCCTCTGGGTGGCGGGTGGTTTCATCAACGGCTGCCATGGCTTGCAGACACTCCTGCAAAAATCTCCCCTCCTCCTCCAGGGGCAACGTTTCCTCCCGTTCAATGTAATATTTTTCCTGAAGGGTGAACACCTTATCACGAAGTTGATCCAGCTCGGACGGCTCCGGTGGTTTATCCCCTTTGGACCAGGAGAGGATCATGGAGAACAGTTCGTCTTCTTCTTTTTGGTCCAATAACTTGCGCAGCATGGCAAACAGGGTATAGCGCACCAGAAGAGCCAACAGGCCCCGCCGCTGAATATGGGTCTTCAATTGGGCCGACAGGGGTTCCTTCTGGATACTGGTCGCCCAGGGCAGGGGTTTACCATTTAGCAGGGTATGGGCAATTTCTTGCAAAAAGTTAAGCCATACCTCCTCCACCAGAAAGGCGGAACCGGCATGTACATGGCACTCCACCAGGGAATGTTCTGCCAGAATACTGTTCAACTCATCCCCCACCGGGTCCACCAGGAGGGGGGAAAGATGGTGGCGCGAGTTGATCTGCAGGATGGCAGGCAGCAGGGAGGCCCCTGCCCGTAAGGTAAACTGATGCCACAAGAAGAGGCTGTCTGCCTGATCCAGGTGTAAATCTTTTCCCAATTGAAAGGGTTGCAACCGATAGCGGCCCTGGTCGTGCAGCAGTAGATCAAAGGCCAGCTTACGATAGTGGGCTAAAATGGAGACGGGCTTTCCTGCTTGGGAAGCTTCATCTTCTCCCCAAAACACATTGAACAAATTGCGCAAGGTATCTGGTGCCAACCTTCCTTGCCGCGCCCCCACATCTTCTAACACTCGCAAAAGGATTTTTCTGCCTGGAATCCCCCCTGTTAA
>JADFXB010000116.1 GCA_015233935.1 Magnetococcales bacterium
TGACTCCGAATATTTCCAAATGGAAGAGCGGTGTAGACAGCTTTTGAACAACGGGTAAAACGGGCTGCGTTCCATCTCATCCTGGAACTGTTCCAACAGTTCAGAGGCTTCGGCCACATTGTCCACCATGGCCACATGAAAGAGGGCCTCCCCCTGATTGATCACCGGCAAATGGGTAAGACCAATGACCACCCCACCATAGCGGCTCCGCACCTCCGCAACCTTGTTGCCCAAAGGATCCCGAATCTCTCCCACCACTTGATCTGCCGAGACCAGTTTTCCCAAAGAGGTAAGGGATCGCAAAATGCCGCTCATCGGTGCCCGGACCCAATAACTGGCACTGGTGAGTATGGGGTTGACCGGACGGGAACGCATGCGGATCATGCCCAGGGCATTCATTAATCTAAGCACCCCCTGCACCCCGGTATGAATGGCCCGTTCACCAAAACGCAACGCCTCCCCCGCTTCATAGACAATCACCGGAATCTGCCGATCATGGCAAGCCTTGCGCAGGGTTCCTTCCCGGTAGGGGGAATCCAGGATCACTGGAGCACCAAAGGCAATGGTCAAACGACACAATTCGCAATCGGAGAGATCCGCTCGCACATGGGGTAAATTTTCCCGATAGACCGCCCCGGTATGCAGATCCAAACCATGGGTGCACCGAGAGGCAATTTCGCTCATAAACAACGCTGCCAGTCGCGCCGCCAGAGAGCCTCCCTGGGAGCCGGGAAAAGAGCGGTTTAAATCCCGCCGGTCGGGCAGGTAGCGACTTAGTTGAAGAAAACCAAAGACATTGACCAACGGTACAGCAATCAGGGTGCCTGCCAGGCGATCCAAAACCGGTTGGCTCATCACCCGACGGATAATCTCCACCCCATTGATTTCATCCCCATGCAAGGCGGCACTGACAAAAAGAGATGGCCCTTCTCGCCGTCCATGCACCACGTGTACCGGCAAGGTCACCGGGGTATGGGTGGTGAGCTGGGCAACCGGCAGTTCCAAAGTCACCCGCTGACCAGGCTGAATGGTGGTTGCGCCGATGGTCAAAGACTGGCGGGATTCAGCCATGTTCTGTCAATCTGCGACTGCGGGAGCGGGTTTTGGCTTCCAAAAATTCAATAATTTTGCCCGCCACATCCACCCCGGTAGCCTTCTCCACCCCCTCCAAGCCGGGAGAAGAGTTGACCTCCATGATTACCGGTCCATGGTTGGAGCGCAACATATCCACCCCTGCCACATTCAAGCCCATGACATTGGCGGCCCTAACGGCAGTGGAACGCTCCTCCGGGGTGATGCGCAAGGCCACCGCCTGACCACCACGATGCAAATTGGAACGAAACTCCCCTTCCCCACCCTGTCGCTTGATGGCGGCCACCACCCGTCCCCCCACCACCAGGCAGCGAATATCTGCCCCGTGGGCTTCGGGAATAAACTCCTGCACCAAAATATTGGCCCGCAATCCCCGGAAGGCATCGATCATGCTTTTGGCCGATCTTTCGGTTTCCGCCAACACCACCCCAATGCCCTGGGTTCCTTCCAACAGCTTGATCACCAACGGGGTATTGCCCACCATTTGAATGAGGTCATCGGAATAGCGGGTGGAGTGGGCAAAACCGGTCACTGGCAAACCAATCCCCTCTTTGGACAACATTTGCAGGCAGCGCAATTTATCCCGTGAACACTCGATGGAAAGAGAACTGTTAAGCGAATACACCCCCATCATCTCAAACTGGCGTACCACCGCTGTTCCATAAAAGGTGATGGAGGCCCCGATGCGGGGAATGACAGCATCAAACCCTTCCAGCGACTCCCCCTTGTAGCGGATTTCCGGGCGGTGGGAGGTAATGTTCATATAGACCAGCAGGGTGTTGATCACCTCAATGTGGTGTCCCCGCTGCCGGGCTGCCTCCACCAGCCTTTTATGGGAATAGAGTTCGGGATTGCGGGAGAGCAGGGCAATTTTCATACACAGGTCCATCCATCCAGAAAAGGTGATCTGTTTTTCAATCCAGGTGTTTGCGGGTGAGGATATGGGATTTGCCTGGCGCAACCAGCCAACCCCTCAACGCCGTGCGTCCCAGCAGCAAGCGAAACCCCATGGTGGAGCGATTGGTGAGGGAAAGTTCAATGGGCCAACTTTTACCCCCCATGTGCAACCCAACCGAAACCACATACCGTTTTTCCCGATGGCCCCCTGAATCTTTGAAAATACGCTGTTCCAGCAAGGGAGCCTGACAAATTAATTCGGGCAAACGGCTTCTTTGTTTGGGATGCACTTTAAATTGGACAAAGACCCCCTCCTCCAAAGTGACCAGATGAACATCCAAGGCATGCAAAGAGGAGGTACGGGCACCGGTATCCATTTTAGCCAGTATAGGCAACGGGCTGACGGTGGGGACATCCACCCATTCGCACCAACCGGTGACAGGTTTGTTCAACAGGGGTGGTTTGCTGATTTGACCTTTCACACGTGCTCCCGTGGTGTACCCGTTCAACGTAAAAGACGTAACATGCGTTGGGAGGGTTGGTGGTCACCTTGCTCCACAATTTTTTCCCACTCCCGGCGAGCGTTGTTCACCTCGCCCAGACGTAAATAATGGATACCCAGCCAGTAGCCATAACCGGGCTGCTCCCCATCCAGGGTGACCGCCTTTTTAAAATGATTCAACGCTGCCTGCATATTACCAGCAGGTGCCAGTAGTCTTGCAAACAAATAGTTACCAAGGGCCGAAGAATCCTTTTCGTTATCTGCCGATAAAATGGCCCAGGCTCCCTGGAAATCTTTTTCCTGGTATTTTTCGTAGGCAGCGGCCACCGATGGTTTGCCTTGCAATTTGCCAGGCTTGTCCAAAATGGCCCCGCCACTTTTAATTTTTTCTCCCGATGGTTTCAGGCAGGAGGTACGGGTGTGGCGGGCGACGATCCGCTCCCAAACGTGGAAGGGATCACAACCGCCCCATCCATTGTCTGAAAGATTCAAGGGGCTACCCCCTTCATTGATGGCTACCAGATCAAAATATTGATTATTTTCAAAGTGATTTTCCCGAATTTCCGGCATGCCCCGTTTGATCACCAAACCAAAAGAGCCGTTATGGGAGATGGTATTGGCAAGAAGAGTAGCCGACGCCCCCGCAAGGGAGATGCCTACCCCCTGATTGTGGCTGATGACACTGTTTTTCAGGACAGCCTTGGAGCCTTCGGTGATGGTAATTCCCGTGCCATTGCCCTTTAATCGCAAGGATTCCATGGTGACTTTGGCATCGTTGATCACCAGTCCCAACTGGGAATCACTCATGACCAAGTGGGCGATGCGGTTGTCTTTCTGGCTTTGATCCACCAGGATGCCCTGCCAATTTTTGCCCCGCATGACCACCGGTTCCTCTTTGGAACCAACCAGGGTCATCCTTCCCTTGACCGTAATGCCCACTTGAGGCGAGAGAATGATTTCCACCCCCGGTTCCACCTGCCAATGGACACCTCTCTCGACAATCACCGATTGCTCTACCAAGTAAGGTGAAGCCCCCCTGCGCCAGATGGTATCCTCTTGCACATCCTCTTTCACCACGGTGGGACCAGCTACCACGGGAGTGGCGGACAGGGTTTGAGAAAATTCGCTGCCATTGCCAGCTTGATCCAGGGCCATCACCTTGTAATAGCTGGTGATGTTGACTTTGACCTGGCTGTCTGTATAGGCGTTTTGTTCCACCTGACCTACTTTTTGGAAGCCGGACAAGGGCTTGTCACTGCGATACACCACAAACCCCGCCAAATCTTTTTCCCCGCCATCCTGCCAGCGCAAGGCAACCTTACTGGCCATCTCCCGCACCGTCAGTTGACTGGGAGCTTTGGGTGGGGTGGTGTCGAAGGTGACCACCCCCTGAAAATCGTGCCATTCCGCCTGCTGCTGGGCGTCGTTTTTCAGGTGAAAAATCAAGGTTTCTTTTTCCGCCTTGTCACCATTTTTTACCTGGTAGCGTCCCCGATAGACTCCGGCGGAAACCTCCTCCATGGGAAGAGATTTTTTAAATCCACCAATATCAAAGCTGGCCAACAAACCGGCATCCCCTTCCAGGGCCACCTCCAGAAGATCCCCGGCCCGCCGGGGAAGGTTGGCTGAATTGTGTAAAACCGTCTTGATATGGGGAAGACGGGTCACATTGCTCACTGGGGGTTCCGGCAATTTGGCCACCAACTCCCTGGCCAGTTGATCCACCACCCGATAGACCACCTGCTCCCGCATATTGGCAGCACTGAAAAAGACTGAAGCCACCAGATCCAAGGGTGAGGTGGGTAAGCCGCCATTGATGCTGCGGGCGGTTTGTTTGCCCTGCCACAACACCTTGCCATCCTGCAAACGCACCAACTCCACCTCTGCCCCCACCTCCACCGTGGAGGCGATGACTGCAAAAAGACGGGAATAGGAGGTAACCTTACCCCGAATCACCGCATCACTTTTGAGGGTATCTGCCAGGCGGGAGTTACTGTTACTTTGGAAGTTGTTTTCCAGCGACAAACCTGCCCGCTGCAAACGCAGATCGGTTTCCGCCAGTTCGATATCCCCATAGGCCAGGGAGCTGAAATGATTATAGATGGCCCGCCGCACCAGGGCAGCGGCTTCCGGGTGTTCCGACGCATTGGCAAAGGGCAGGATGGCCACCCGTTTGGGACGGCTTTCCGCCTGCGCCTTGAAGGTGGCATCCATGGTGATTTCCGGGTCCAATAGGTCGAAGGAACTCTCTTCAGCCCGGAGCACGTTTGTCCATAAGGAGAGCACCACCCCAACAGCGACCAACCCTGCTTGACGGCGAGATACCATGGATCACCCCTTATCGCCGGAATTTATCCACCACGAAACCATCGTCCCTGGGCAGGGTGTGGGAATCGGAAGAGGCTTGTTTTTTCTTTTGTTTGGCCTCGTCCAATTGATTTTGATAGAGGGCATTGTGCCGATCCCAACGCACGGCCAACTCCAACTGACGAATGACCTCGGCATGGTTTTTCTGCTCCTGGCTCTCTGCCAGTCCTTTTTGACCATTTTCATAGGCCAACTTGGCCATCTCTTTGAGACCCCGCTGGCAGGGAGCATCCTGAGGGGCCAGGTCGGCCAGGCAATATTCCAATAATTTGGCTCCATCCTCCAGGCGTCCCTGGGTAGACAACTGACGGGCCTCTTGCAGGCTTTTGACCGCCTTGGCCAATCGATCCACCCGATCCGCCATTTTTTTGAAGTCGGTTCCCTCCTGAAAACGATTAAGAAAGGTGCCCATCCAGCGAACCATGACTTGTGCCCGCTCCACCTCTTCATTGGCTACCAATTTTTCGATCAGATCCATCAATCTGGCAAAAATGCGATCTTCCACACTGCGTTTTTCAGAAGAGGAGATTAAAGTAAAGGAGTGAAGGCTTTCCTCCAGGGAGGTGAAGGCATCCTGGGGGGCGGGTCCATCCAGCAGGGAAAAGGCATAGGAGAGCAGGGCGTGACCTTTTTTCTCGTGGAGGAGTATTTTTTCCTCTTCAGACAATTTTTTCTGCCGACTCAACAGCTCTTGATAGCCATCTGCCGCTTGGAAAAAGGCTCCTTTTTTCTCCAAAACCGCCATTTTTTCCAATCCGATAGCCACTTCCGAGCGAAACCAGCCAAAGGGATCCACCTTCACCAACCCAACAGCCACAATCCCCAGCAAGATTAAGCCACCACCGGCCAACAGCAAGGGCGACCTGGTTTTGGGAGCTTCGGGTGGTTTTTGACCGGGACGTAAGGTTTGTTCGCTCTCTGCGTCCACTACTGGAACAGGGGATTTCAGGCGATAGAGAATTTGGGTCTTGCCCAATCGCAGACGGTCATTATGGTTGAGGGCTTTACTGGTGGTGGAGTAGCCGTTGACATAGAGTTTGCCGCTGGCCTCTTCATGGAGAAGAATGGTCCTAACCCCAAAGCGCATGCCGATCACCGCATGCTTGCGAGAAACCGTGGCATCTCCCAAAACCAAATCGCACTCAGCGGCGCGGCCTATGGTTAAATCATTGTTGGAGGCTTCCCGTGAGGCACCGGTCTGGGGACCGGAGACAATTTCCAGTATATATTCAGCCTCTCCTTCATCGTAGAGGACCGTCTTGTTTTCGTGCTCATCCACCACCGGGGGAGCAGGAGGCTGCTGGGCCATCTCTTTGGGCAGGCGATCGGTAAAATCTTGTTCATCCCCTCCCACCTTTTCCGGTGGCATACGGTCGGTGGCATCCACCTCTTCATCCACGATCAAGCGGATGGAGATCTCTCCCAGCCAGAAGGTTTGGGCTGGATCCATGGGAGTTTCCTGGCGGATGGTCTGGCCTGCCAGCACCACCCCATTATGGCTTCCCTCATCTTTGATCCAATATTTACCTGCCGATACCCGGCGGATGGTGGCATGCTTGCGGGAAAGGGTGCCATTATTAATACGCACCTGACACTGTTCACCCCGCCCGATGGTGGTGAGTTCTTCATCCAATTTTTCTTCCCAGGTCTCTCCTCTGGGAACCACTATGCGAATTCGGCTGGCCATGGTATGGAATCAATCAAGTAGGTGATAATGGACAAAAACTTCCTTATCATACCTGATGTGATCCCCCAAGAAAACCATGTTTATGCAAGACGCCCTGCCCGTATTCCCAACGGCCAATTCATCCTGCGGGTGACGGTTGGCTCCCCCCAAACCGGGGTCAGTAAAGAGGCCAAAGGTTCCACCGGGTCGTAACCCATGGCCTTGTTAAAGGCCACCACCGCCGACCAGCTACGGAAATATCCCAGCAGTTGGGACAGATTCCATTGGGTGGTCATGGCCAAATGGGGAGGGTCGATGGTCTGAAAGGGAAACGGCAGGGTTTGATAAGCGGTTTCCACATGTCGGCGTTCCGGGGGCCAATAAGGAGCCAGGGTTTGCCCATAAAACTCCTGGACGATGTGATTGACCTCCTCCCCCTCCACCTGAAGCACTCCATAACAGACCGCTACCACCGCCCCATCGGGATGCAATACCCTCTGAACCTCCTGATAAAAAGCTGGAAGATCAAACCAGTGCAATGCCTGGGCAACCAGGATTAAATCCACTGACCGCTCCGGCAAACCACTGTCCTGGGCTACAGCAACCTGATAACGCACCCGCTCATGGACAATGGCCTTGTCTATCTGACTACTGCTGGCATCACTGGCAAATACCTGATGAAAATGGTTGGCCAAGACAACAGCCGCCTGACCATTACCCGTCCCACAATCCCAGGCCAGTTCATGTCTGTCAGAGAGGGTCGCCAACCAATTGAACAGGGTTGCAGGATAGAAAGGACGATAGTTGGCATAGGTACCCGCCACCGTAGAAAAATGATCCTTGAACCCCTCGGCTGCCATCCCCACCTCCCAATCTGGAATTGAAAAGAGCATCCGAAAATTTTAGCGATTTTTCCCTCTCACGCACATGAAAATTGTGCAGCCTCCGATGTGGACGGAGGAGGCACGGCAAAATAGATGGCGGCAATATGGTTGTGGAGTTTGCACAACTCCTGCTGCATCACATCCATAAAATTGCCTGGTCCATTTTGCAATAGAAAGGTCATGTCCGCATCATCCACCATGTGTTCCATGCGTTTAACCAGTGGAATACACAAGGCATTGTTATCCAAGGTGGCCAGACACCGCTCCACTTCACGCAAACAATAGTTGAGACTGCGGGGAAAGCGGCGATCCTGCAATAAATAACCCAACACACCAGGACCGCTCACCCGTGGATGCACATGGCGACGATACATTTGTTCTGCAGAAACCGAACGCAACAGTTTGATCCAGGGCAGGGAACCTGCCGACGGTTCCAGACGGGCAGGGTCCAGATCCAGGATGCGGGTATTCATGTCCGCCCGTTCCAAATGCTGACCCATGCGGAAAAAGTCGAAGGTGGTATCCCGAGAAGAAGTCCCAATCAAAATACCCACCAATACCTGACAATGACGCACCACCTCATCAAGAAAGTCATGCCGCCTGCCCGATTCAATCCCCGACTGGATGTTCTGCTTCAAAAATCCATGTAAGGTATTGAGATTTTCCCAAAACTCCCGAGGAAAATGATCCCGCATGGTGCGCAAATTTTCCCGCGCCTGTTCAATGGCCGAGATCAACGAAGAAGGATTATCCTCCCGACTCAACAAAAAACGACAAACCCCCTTTTCATCCCGACTCTCGCCACTGACAGAAAAGAGATATTCCCCTCCCACAATGGTCACCAAATGGGTCCAGCTACGGTCGTGATCCTCTTGCCCCCCTGGCATATCCAACACCAGGGCACTGGTGACGCTGACCAAACGCGCAGTATTTTCTGCCCTTTCCAAATAACGTGCCATCCAATAGACATTGGCCGCGATACGAGAGAGCATGTTACACCTCCAAATCCACAACCCAGGTATCCTTGCTGCCACCACCCTGGGATGAATTGACCACAAGAGACCCTTGCCGCAAAGCAACCCGCGTCAAACCACCCGCTGTCACATAGGTATCCCGACTTTGCAGAATGAAGGGACGCAAATCCACATGACGTGGAGCCACTTCTTTTGTGGTCAGGGTTGGTACGGTGGAGAGGGTAATCACCGGTTGGGCAATATAATTACGCGGGTCTTCCTTCACCCGCTGGGCCATGGCCTCCCGCTCCTCCTTGCTGGCCATCGGCCCAATGATCATGCCATACCCCCCGGATTCGTTGGCAGGCTTGACCACCAGATTGTCCAAATGTTCCAACACATAACTTCGCTCCCACTGGTTTAAACATTTGTAGGTGGGAACATTGGGAATGATGGCCTCCTCTCCCAAATAGAACTTAATGATATCAGGCATATAGGCATAAACCACCTTGTCATCTGCCACCCCGGCACCCGGTGCGTTGGCAATGGCCACATTTCCCTTGCGCCAGGCGCGAATCAATCCAGCCACCCCCAGGGTGGAATCGGGATGAAAAACTTCCGGGTCAAGAAACATGTCATCCACCCGCCGATAGATCACATCCACCCGTTCCAAACCGGAGACCGTTTTCATATAGACGCATTCATCCTCCCCCACCGCCAAATCCCGTCCTTCCACCAACTCGATTCCCATATTCTGAGCCAGAAAGACGTGCTCAAAATAGGCAGAGTTGTAAATACCAGGGGTCAACAACACCACCCGTGGATGATCCCCCGGTCGCGGCGACAAGGCTGCCAGGGTTTCATAAAGTTGGGCAGGATAATCATCCACCGGTAAAATACGGTGGCTGCCGAATAATTCAGGGAAAACCCGCTTGGTCAACATGCGATTTTCCAGCATGTAGGAAACCCCGGAGGGCACCCGCAAGTTATCCTCCAACACCCGCAACACCCCTTTGTCATCCCGCACCAGGTCACTGCCACAAATATGTGCCCACGCCCCCCACGCCGGTTTCATTCCTTCACACTGGGGACGATAGTTTTTCGACTGATGCAACAACTCCTCCGGGAAAACCCCCTCCCGAATGATGCGCCGCTCCCCATAGAGATCACCAATAAACTGGTTGATGGCAGTAATCCGCTGAATCAACCCTTGGGTCACCAATTGCCATTCACTGGCTGGCAACAATCGGGGAATGATATCGAAAGGCCAGGCTCGATCAATATTGTCCCCCTCCGAATAGATGGTGAAGGTGATTCCCAGACTGACAATGGCCTGTTCGGCAGCCCGCTGCCGCTGCTGCAAGGCTTCCACCCCCAACCCTTCCAGATAGTGACACAACATGGCCGCTTCCGGTCGGGGCGCACCCGATACTGAAATCAGCTCATCATAGCCAGATGTTAATGGGTACTGTTGCCAGGACAGGTTCATTCTGGTTTCCTCCCGGAAGGGGTCGCAATTCTTTGGATAGTTCCATGGATGAACTTCTCTGCAACCCTTGGGCCATAAGTTAGAAACAGCTCTAACAGACTGTTTTTTGCCAACTTGCTGAAAAAAGTCTCGTTATCCCCACCCCTTTCTGCCTTTCCTGCCAGCATACTGCTTAAAAAATCATCATTTCTAACAGACAGCAGCCCAAGGAGATGGCTCTTTGCCTGGATCACCCATTTGGCGTGGTATTTGCGGACGATGAGGTTTAAGGAGATCCCAACAGGTATCTTCACACTTTCATCAGGTTGGCGGAGAACTCTTCAGGGAAGGGAAGTCATGACCATTCGCGTTGCCATCCACCACCAAACCACCTACCACTATGACCGCCTGGTCACCCTCTCACCCCACATCTTCCGCTTGCGCCCGGCAGCCCACGGACGCACCCCCATTCGCGCGTACTCCCTGAAGATTTCTCCCGCCAACCATTTTATCAATTGGCAGCAGGACCCTTTTGGTAACTATCTGGCAAGAGTGGTATTTCCCGAACCAACCCGCTCCTTGCACCTGGATGTGGAGGTCATCGCCGACATGACGGTGATCAACCCCTTTGATTTTTTTGTGGAAGAATATGCAGAACACTATCCCTTCGCTTATGAACAACAATTATTGAAGGAGTTGCAGCCCTATCTGCTGGCAGAAGAGTCTGGTCCTTTGTTGCAAAAATGGTTGCAAACCGTGGATCGGCAATCCGCCTTGTCGGTGAGTTTTCTGGTGGGACTCAATCAGCGGTTGCAACAGGAGATCGCCTACACCATCCGCCTGGAACCTGGGGTGCAAAGTTGTGAGGAGACGTTGCAACTGAAAAAAGGCTCCTGCCGGGATAGTGCCTGGCTGCTGGTGGAAATAATGCGTCATTTGGGCCTGGCCGCCCGCTTTGTTTCCGGCTATCTGGTGCAATTGACCGCCGATGAAAAACCCCTGGAAGGCCCCAGTGGTCCGGTGGAAGATTTCACCGATCTACATGCCTGGGCAGAGGTCTATCTGCCAGGGGCAGGG
>JADFXB010000117.1 GCA_015233935.1 Magnetococcales bacterium
GCATTGCTGTCAAGGTGATCAATCACCTGGGGGATGAAGTGATGAAGGTGTTTGGGGTTGGATAATCCATGGAATTTCCATTGCCAATCATTTTCAGACAGACTCACAGATTGACGGCACAGGAGCAGAAGGCTGTCAAAACCAACGCCTGCCATCTGCAACAAACCCGGCCACGCCGGAATCGAGGGACGCCATACCTATTTCTTTTATAGCCATAAGGGAAATGCGTATGGCGTCCCTCGATTCGAGATACCTATTGCTTTTATAGCCATAAGGGAAATGCGTATGGCGTCCCTCGATTCCATTTATACTCTCCAAAAAGCAGGGGCCTCCTAAGAGGCCCCGCACCTTGCAGTCGAAACCACAAGGGAAATTAGACCAATACTAACATGGTATTGTTTTTTTGCAACCTTTTCGTTGACAACAGGTAATTTCGGTGACACCCAATAAAATTTTATAAGGTAGCATCAGGTGGGCGTCCTAAAAATTCCCAGGTCATGAGGCAGCGTTGGACAGTCACATTGTCAACAATGCCTGCGGCTTTATCATTTGCAACCAAGGTCCGGTAGATGTGGCAATGGGAAGTATGTGGGAGATGATCGGAAAGTTGGAACGAGTGGTGAACGAAGGCCTTTTTGCTTAGTAATTTCACCAATAGCAGCATTCAGATGGTTTTATATACTGAAAAAACTATTATAAATATTTTATATAATTTCAATAAAAATAACTATAATAGTATATGATGATTTATTTATCATTCAAAATATTTCTATTGACTGAATAGTGCCCTATATCTATACTAAAACTATTAATAGATATATGGTGATAATGTTAATTAATTTTTCTCAACCAACAAGGAGACTGCAATGGCTAAAGCGTCCATCCTGGATAAACGCCTGACTCTGACCAACATTCCCCGCGGCCCCAGTGTCGTTGACCCTATTCCCGATTGGCTGTGGCTGAAGAAACGAGTCGACAGCGATTCGTTCAAGGAAATTGCCATGGAATATCTCAAGCTGCAGGAGATGGAAATCAATCTCTCCCTTCAGAAAAATCAACTGTCCAAAAAGCTAATTGAAAGAATGAAATAAGGCTTCCATGGAATGAATGTCAATGGCGAGACTGCCCTACCTTGTGTTGTATTGATCGGCTTTCAAGAACAGGGAAATCTTGGGGTCGGTTACTTGGCAGCGGTGCTTCGTCAGCGGGGCTTTCGTCCAGTACTCCTCGATTTTCAACTAGATCAAGCTTTGCTGGTTTCCCAAACCACAGCTTTGCATCCTGTTCTGGTGGGTGTTTCCATCATTTTCCAAATCTACCTGCCCCGTTTTGCCTCCCTGACGCAAGCTTTGCGCCAGGGAGGCATCTCCTGTCCCATTGTTGCAGGCGGTCATTTTCCCTCTCTTGAATATGCCTTTGTTTTGGAAAATGTGCCATCATTAACAGCCGTGGTTCGCTTTGAAGGCGAAGAAACCCTGCCACTTCTGACAGACCGTCTCATCCGTGGCCTTCCCTGGCAGGATCTGGACGGTGTGGCCTACCGGCGCGACAACAAACCTTACTCAAACCCTCCCCGGGCACTTATTGCGGACTTGGACTCCTTGCCCTATCCAGAACGTCCTTTCTCCCTGGATAGGTTGTTGGGAATCAACATGGCTCCAATCCTGGCCAGTAGGGGATGTCCACAAAATTGTTCCTTTTGTTCCATACGGTCTTTCTACAAGGGTGCGCCTGGCAAGGCTGTGCGCAGGCGACACCCTGAACGGGTTGTGGAAGAAATGGTTTATCTTCAAAACCACCGCAAGGTAGCCATTTTCCTGTTTCAAGACGACGATTTTATTCCGGCGGGTAATCATGGCAAACAGTGGCTGCAACAGTTTTTAAATGAACTCCACCGCCAAGGTCTTGTTGGAAAGATTCTATGGAAAATCAGTGTAAGAGCCGATCAAATCCAGGCCGAACTCCTCGCTGACATGCGTAAGGCTGGACTTTTTTTCGTCTACCTGGGGCTGGAATCTGGGAACGAGCAGGGGCTTCTTACCCTCAACAAAGGGTTGTCCGTCTCCGATAACCTGCAAGCGGTCGCCACCCTGAAACGTTTGGAATTGCCCTTTGCCTACGGATTCATGTTGATCGACCCTTCCTCTACCCTGGAAAGCGTGCGTGAGAATGTGGGATTTTTACGGAAAATCATCGGAGATGGATCGGCTCTCGTGAACTTTTCTCGCATGGTTCCTTATGCAGGAACTCCCATTGCCAAAACCCTTGCAGCCTCCGGTCGTTTGCTGGGATCACCATTATGTCCAGATTACACCTTGCAGGATGACCGTCTGGCCCCTTTTTTTCAAAGTATGTTTAATATTATAGAACTGTGGAGCACTGACCCCCATTCATTCTATAAACAAATGAATAATATTATTAATGAATCAATTGTGTTGAATAGATTTTGCAACGAATGCAAAAATATGCCATCTTATCTGCAGGATGTTAAGAATTGTGCATTAATAGTGAACAATATTATTTTCGAATATGTTGAAGATTTATGCAATTATTATGATGATAATCGTTTTAGCGGTAAAACATTCCCACCACTCCCTGCAAAAAAAATCTCACGCCAGGTTGATAAGTTAATCAAAATGCGTAACAATTATGTATTGAAAAATCAAAAGAAAATTCTCTCACGCATCGACAGCCTCCTTCCTTTGTAATCCAAAGCCTCTCGCAGAAAACCATACTCCCAGGAAATTTCTAGGACGCCCTACTTATTTCGGTGCGCTGGAATGGAAACCAAGAAAGTACCTCAAAATACCCAAGAAGATTGGACCGCTTCATTCTATTGGCTCTATCCATATGAACGAAGCGGGGCTATGTTCGGCGTTGCGTGCTGGCAATAATATTTCCCGCGGGGGAGGGGAGTTTCGGGTTTCTCTAACCTGTCGCTCTCTCGTGAAACCAGTTGCGATAGGCTTGATCCGAGCGAAGAATGTGCCGAATCAGCCAGTTGCCCAGAATATTTGTGAACTGGGTAGCCAATTCCGGTTGGGTTTCCCGAAAGAGCCGATGACGCATCTGGATGACCTGATTTTTAAAATCGCTGTGTTCCTTTTTGTGGAGTTGGTAATCAGGAAAGTTTCTTTCCTGTAGAATCTCCTCTTCTCTTTTGAAATGACGATCTGTGTAGTTGACCAGTTCGATGAGGACCAACTCCATCATGATCCAATCCAGACGTTTTTGTGCCTCATTCATTTGATTGACCAACTGGATCAAGCTCTTGTGGTCGTTGTCTAGCACGGGTATGTCTACCGACATCTCCTCTTGCCAAGTGAAGAGCGATTGCTCCTTTTGTTGCTGGCAAACCCGGACAAAGGCTGCCACCACCGTTGGATCAAACATTTTCCCACTATTGTCAGTGATGAAGGCGTTAGCCTTTTCTTCCGGCCAAGGTGTTTTATAGGGTCGCCAGGAAATCAGGGCGTCATACACATCGGCCACGGCAACGATACGCGCTTCCAGGGGAATTTGGGTGCCGGACAACCCATGGGGATAGCCAGTCCCCTGGAAGTGTTCGTGATGGGAAAGGGCGATACGATTGGCCATTTTAAAACAGGTATCGTTTTCTTGCAGCTCTTCCACCTTGACCAGAAAGTCACTCCCTGCACGGGCATGCTCTTGCATGATCGCCCGTTCATCAGCATCCAGCGGACCAGGTTTCAGGAGAATTTGATCTGGAATGGTGACCTTGCCCAAATCATGGAGCATGCTGGCAAGGGCAATCTCGTCCAGGAAGGTGTCATTAATACCCTCCACCCCCATAGTGGCCATTTCCAAGGCAATCTCCCTGGATAAACGGGCTACCCGTAACACATGCTCCCCTGTATTGATGTCACGGTTTTCTGCCAGGTTGGCCAATGCCATAACCATGGCACGGGTTGAACGCTTTGAGACATCCATTTCCAGTTTGTGCTTTTCTGCTTCGGCTTTTCTGTTGTTCAATTCATGGTTCATGCTGAGCAGTTGGGCAATTTGCAGAGCAATCATATGGAAAATTTTCCGTCCAAGCCATAAACCTGCCCCCACCAGAATCAGCAGCAGAATGATCATATTGCGGTTGTACTGCTGTTTCTTGGTTTGCAATAGCGCGCTTTTTTCGCTGGCAAGTTTTAGATAGGTTTGTTCAAGGCTATCGATCTCCTTGCCAAAAATTTGCAGGTCATTTCTGGCAGACTCATAGAATATATCGATCTCGTTAAACGATTTGTTCGTAGAAAAAATATCACGGATCGTTGCAAATTTTTCTATGGCATTTTCCATGTCTTGTTGCAACTTGGGAATGTTTTTTCCTAATTCCTGATGGCGATTCCAGATGGCCGTAACATGGGTCATTTCATCTTGGATGACACGGAAGTGTGTTTGCAGGTCGTCCTGAAAGACAAAGTTGGCATAACCCTCATGGGCTAAATGTTCTTCGGCATGATGGGTATGCAGACTTTGCAATGCCAGTTTGATGCGGGAGTAGGCCGTGGCGGATGCCATGTAGAATTCATCGATTTCCTGGTTGCCTTTTTCCAGAATATCATCCCGATAATAGACATAGATGGTGAAGGTAGAGCTGAGGAAAACAATCAGGGAAACCAGTATGCCTATGTAGTTCTTAATCAACACCAGATCAGGTGCATCTTTCATCCGTATTTCCTCTGACCAAACTACATTTGGGCTTCTGCAAAACTTTCTTGCAGGATACCAGGTAAATTTTAGGTTTCTGTGGATTGAAAAGGAATTGTGCCTGTTATAGCAGGTGGATTTCCAGTGATATTCTTTATCCTTACACAATTTTTTTGATCGACCTGTTGGGCAAAAATTTCAGTTTGCCCTAAACACAACGGCGAATAAAGAGAGATTAATTGTTAACATGATTTTTATCATTTTATCATTCATCATCCATTCCAGGCCAGCGACCAGGGTAAGTCGAAAACCTTATGCCACAGGCCTTTTCAGAAGAGAAGCTCTAACAAAAGGGGAGTGCACACCGCCGCAGCACAAGAACCATGACGGTGTGCACCATGGGTTCATTGAATCTTTAGAATAGCCAAGGCTTTGGCCAGAGCTGCTACCGACTCGGCATGTTTTCCTTCTTTGTGCAACGCCTCACCTTCCTGACGATATTTCATCACTTCCGTCTTTTGTTCCGCACTTATGGCAGGATTGGTGGCCATGGCCTCATCGATCTTTTTCATATCTGCCGGGCAGTGCATGGCGTAAGCACTTCCCACCGACAGGGCAAACAGGCTGGCGACTATCAGGGCATAGATTTTCATGGTAGAGAACTCCTTCTGTTGCGAATGAAAATTGTTTGCGTTTTCTTTAGACAAAATATCGATCGAATAATTCCTCTTTCCCTTTAATCAAAATGTTAATTAGTAATATTTTAAAAAATTTTTATGATGTCATGATGTCTTATCTAACCAGATAAAAATATTTTAAATCATGCTTATTGCGAGTTTTGCAGAAATTTATTGGATGCTTTGCGGTAGGGCCTGCTGTTTGCATCACTGGGATGCTTGATTCATGGAGCAAATGGAAGAAAATAATCAAATTTTTTGGTTGTATTATGAATGATGTTGGCAAAAATGGCGAAAGTTGAGAAAAAATAGAAAAATTCTTGCTTTATGAAGCTTTGCTCCATAAAATTCCTCCCGTGAAGAAAACATTGCAGGGGTGCTCTCCAAAATTACCAGTTACCTCTTAAGCGAATTGCCTGATCGTAATGGGCATTGCAAGAGTGTCATCCAAGCATAAATCCGTTCGTTAAAGTCTGAACCATCGTCTGATCGGTAAACGCTTGTGTCGCCGTAGGGGGTATCTTTTTGGTTAACTTTTGCAAGGGAAAAGAGAAGAGATAACAGGGATAGGTTAATTTAAATTTATATAAACTATAAAGTTAAATAAAACTTAAATCTATATAGGCTAAGTATTGGAGCACCTCCTTCCCTGCTTTTTGCTAGGATTTTCTTAAATTATGTCTTTGCAATATTCCTTCAGCAAGTAGAGTCAGGTAGTTTTATTAAGTTAATTTAGTTATTTATTTAAAAATTTTGATCTTGTTAATTCTTTTGTATCAATAATCCTAAGGGAACTTGCCGCTGACCAGGTTGGCTAGGAAAGATACATCTTCTGCTTCACCAGGTTTCGTTTCAAACAATTTGGATGGAAATAGGAAAGGAACTTCCCAAGCATGTCAACTCAATCAAATGTCCAAATCCGATGGCAAGATACCCTCACCTTGTTTGAACAAGAAGATCAGGTTGCCCCTGAACTCAAAAATATACGCCTTGTGGTTGGAAAATTGTTGGTTCTCCTCCTGTGGATTTATGTCCCGGTTTTGATGACGGTTGGTTATCTTTCCGATATAAATCACTATTCGCAAGTTATTACCAAATTTTGTGGTATCATCCCGGTAGGTGGAATCAGCCGTATGTCCTTTGGCTTGATTGCCGGTGGTTTGGGTGCACTGATTCCAACCATTTTTTGGTGGCGGGACGCCTCTTCGCAAATATTCCGCTACATTTTGGCAACCGGTCTTATTTTTCAATGGGTGGTGTTGATCCATCAAGCCTCCGGGAGTCCAGACGGATTTATTCTGGAAGGGCATATGCTCTATTTTGTGGTGAATATGTTGTTGGGACTGCTCTTTTGCTGGCGTTCCATTGTGATCGTCACCCTGATTCCCGCCGTTCATCATGCCAGCCTTACCTGGTTTGATCCCTTGGCCATCTGGCCTTCCGCAGAGTTTGTCTGGATCCACTTCGCCAATCATGTGGTATTTGTGTTGATGACGGCGACGCCGCTTATGTGGTTTACCTGGCGAATCTTTTATATGTTTCACAGCCAGTCACTATCCATGAATCACCTCTACAAGCTGATGGCGGACAATCAAAAGTTGGATGGCCAAGTCGGATTGCAAGCCGGTAATATGTCCCTGGTGGCCGATGAGTTAGTCGATATTCGGGATCCTTTGGCCAAAAATGCCCTGTACGTGGATGAAACCACAAGAGGGTTGGTGGATGCCCACGACAGCATTCACCAGCAAATGTCTTTGGTGCAAAAGTTTGGTGCTGAATCGGCTGCAGGAGCCAAACTGGTAAACGAGAGCATCACCTCCCTGGACAACCATGTGGCCAGCATCAGCCAAACAGCCGCCAATGCCAAACAAGAAACCATGACCATGGCGGCGGCAGTGGAAGAAATGAGCAGCAATCTTGGATCGGTCAAAGATCAGGTATACGAAGTATCCCAATCAGCCCATACCGTGGCCTCCGCCGTGGAGGAAATGAATGCCACCCAAAAAGAGGTGCGCAGACGTTGTAATCAGGCCACGGTTCAAGCCCATGACGCCATGGAACAAGCCCGCTCTACCCGCGATGTGATGCAAAACCTCACGGCAATGGCCACCGAAATTGGTAACGTTGTGGATATGATCAAAAATATCGCAGACCAAACCAATATGTTGGCCCTTAATGCGGCTATCGAGGCTGCTGGAGCGGGGGAGATGGGGAAAGGATTTGCTGTCGTCGCCAATGAAGTGAAAGACTTGGCGCGACAAACCGCCGATGCTACCCAGATGATTGAAGAACGCACAGGAACGATTAACCGGCAAGCTTTGGAAGCCGCCAGGGTGGTGGAGGAGGTAACCAAGAAGCTGGATGTGCTGGCCAATCTCAATACCGAAATCAATGGGGCGGTGGACGAGCAGGAACGAACCATGCTTGAAATAGGAAAAGCCACCACCCGTGTAGCAGGGGCTGCCACCGAGGTGTCCCGCAATACCAGCGAATTGGAAACCACGGCCTTAGAAGTTTCCCGAATCGTCAGCAACACTGCTGATGGGGTTGGAACCATCGCCAATTCAGCCCATGATGCTGCTCATCTCTCAAGCCAAGTCATTGAGGAAGCTGGCGATGCAGCAAAACGTTCCCAATCTATGGTGAAGGCCAGTCAGGAAACCATGGCGATTCTGGAACAAGCGCGACAGGCTCTCCATTCTTCCCGCAAGAATGTTGGCAGTCTTTCTGCGTTGGTGGTTTATGTGTCTCGTCTTACCAATTTGATTCAAAGCAGCAGTTCTGCTCTACACAATCTGCGCCAGAATGTCACTACCCATGAGTATGAGCGGGCCATGACGGAGATTAAAAAGGAGCATCTTCGTTGGTTCCGGGTTTTGGAACATGCCATCCGGTGTAACGAAAACCTTACCTACGAGACCATCCCCGCTTACGAAAATACCCAATTGGAAAGATGGCGGCAGAAGCATGGAAAGGTTTGGTCTGCACCTGTGGCAGATGCCGTCAGCCAATCCCACCGCATCCTGCATCAAGGCATTCGGGAGGTGATAGCCGCCATCCAGCGTCATGAACCCATGGATAAGCTGGTAGATCGTTTGGCCCGGTTGGATCAGGAAAACAAAGCCATCTTTGAACGCATGGACCAGACGGGGTAGTCAATGGGGCAAGTTTTCTCCAGGCAAGGGATGCTCTTGGGGATCCTGTTGATTGTCCTACTCTCTCTGGCCGGATATGGTTATCTGGCCAGAGAGACGGATCGCTGGAAAAGCAAACAAAATGGGCAAAATGAGTTTGCCATTCTCTCCCAACCCGTAACTTTGGATTCCTTTTTGTTGCTGGACGAAAACGGGGACAAGGTAGGGGTAGAGGCCCTATTGGGGCGGTGGACGCTGATTACTTTGGGTTATACCCGCTGTGGTGAGCAGTGCCCCGTCACGTTAGTGGAGGGGCGAGAGTTTCTGGCAGGTCAAAAACAAGCCAATCCCTCTTCCCCTTGGCAGCAAGTACAGGCATGGATGATCTCTCTTGATCCCCGTCATGACCAGCCGGTCCAGCTACGGGAGTTTATGGCACCCTTTAAACCGGAAATCGTCGGCCTGACAGGTGCTTCAGCAGCTCTTTCCCGCATGGTGCACTTTTTTTCTGCCGGTTCACGGGTGGTCAAAATGAACCATGATGGGGTGCCTGTTATCGCGCATCCATCTGTTTGGTATTTGATCAATCCAGAAGGGCAATGGGTAGCCTTCGCCGCTGGCTCCCATCTTGCTGAAATATCCTATATGATATTAAATAAAAATTAAAATGGAGTTATCCCTTCCCACGGAATAACCATTCCCGTTTGCGCCGGTGTTCCTGGACCAGGGTATCGATAAAACCCTTCAGTGCGTTTACTTCGGTAGTCCCACCCTTGAATTTCACCCGATAACATGGACGATCTTCCTTCATGGTGGAACCCAGGATGATGCAATTGATCTGTATGCTGGGAAACTTGCCGCCCGATAGCCCCATGGTTATCACGCTGCCATCCGCCAGTCTGGCCTCGTTTTTAAGGGCGCAAAACAGGGAACCGCCCAGGCTGATATCGTTCAGTTTCGCCTCAAAGGGAATGCCTGAAGGGCGCATCACCTCCAGTTTAATCTTAAACTCCGGCAACACCTGAATGCGGGGATGGGAACGTTTTTGCTGATTTTGAATCGCCTTTAGCGGAAATCCCAGCTTGATCGCCCCTTCCACGGTGCCCAGGTAGGGCGCGGAAAGTTCAGCGATATGTCGTTCCGTAAAAAAACGCAAGGTCACCGACGATGCCTTTCGCACCTTGATATTGCCCATGGGCGGATCCAACGGGCCGATAAACAGGTGTTGGCCTGTGCGTAAGGCCTCTATTTCTGGCGGGGCATCGATGGCAAATTTTGAATTGTAAAACACTGTATCATTGGGCAATTGCACCATGACTGGATTGTCAATGGCCAACGCCGATTCGATCATGGCAATAATAATGGATGGTTCATGGACAATACGCGGACCTTCCACCGGTTTGCTCTCCGCAGGTTTGGCCTGCTTGGCACCGGGGAAATAGTTAAGAAAATCCTGTAATAAACTATGCGGCTTCTGGCTATTGTCTTGCGTCATGGGCTTGGCTAACCTGCTATTAGGTTGGAAGTCCTTGGCCGGTGGAGCCGGTTTATCAGGAAAATTTTATTAACAATAACCCAGATGAAAAGACAGTTTCTTCATGCAAGCCTTTTACTGAATCGTCTGTCAACTATGTAAGCCGGGTGGTAGTTCATGTCTATCCCATAAGCTGATAGGCTAGGTAGATAGTATTTATTTTATTTATAAACTTCGCAAGCGATCCCGATTGAGGGCCAACCATTGCAGTGCCAGGATAGCGGTTGCGGAATCAATCTCGCCACTGTCCATTTTTTGCCAGGCTTCCTCGTAGGAAAGGAGCAGGGGGGCGATATCTTCATTCTCTTCTGCAAGTCCGCCACCACCCACCCGTGGCTGGCTGCTGTCAAAGATACCAAGAAATAAATACAATCTTTCAGTGCTGCCACTGGGACTGAGGAAAAAATTATGAATGGGGAGTAGTGTCGTGACTTGCCAGCCCGCCTCTTCTTCCACCTCCCGTAAGGCTACCTGGGCGTAATCGGTAGTGCCGTTGCACGCCCCGGCCACCATCTCCAGGGTCCAGCCACCATGATTACCAGGCGCGAGAAAGGAGCCTACACGAAATTGGCGGATCATTCCCAAACAATCTTTATCTGGATCATACATCAAGACTGCCACCCCCTCCCCACGATCCACCACCTCCAAACAGACTGGACGACTCATGACACCCGCAAAGGTTTCATATTGCACCTCAGCCACATCCAGATTAAAAAATCCCTGATGCAGCCTCTGCCGGGCGATAAGCTGTGCTCTCATGGCCATTTTTACCTGTTTAAAAATTGTTCCCGTCGGGGTTCGGTGGTTTTGAGATTGACGTAGGCAATGAGTTTGCCC
>JADFXB010000118.1 GCA_015233935.1 Magnetococcales bacterium
CAGGACATCACCGCTGGGGTGGAGTGGTTTTTAAAGGCGGCTGTCCAGGGTTTGCCAGAGGCTCAGTATCAGGTGGGTGTAGCTTACGAAAGCGGGGCCGGGGTGATGGCGGATGATCGGGAGGCCATCCAATGGTACATGCGCGCTTCCGAAAAAGAGATCCCGGAAGCCATGACCCGCTTGGCCCTCTTTTTCGAGTTGGGACGGGCCACTCAGAAGGATGCTGGTCGTGCTGCTGAATATTATCAAAAAGCTGCCGAAAAAGGGGTGGCCGAGGCCCAGTATCAGTGGGGTATTCGCCTGATCAAGGGGGAGGGTGGGGTAAGCCGGGATGCTGGCAAGGGTGCGCAGTGGTTGGAATTGGCGGCCATGCAGGGTCATCCCCAGGCGCAACTGGAGTTTGCCCAGGCTTTGGAAAAGGGGGATGGGGTTTCCCAGGACGGTCAACGTGCCTACCAATGGTATCGTGCTTCTGCCGAACAGGGGGTGCAGATGGCTCAGTTGATCCTGGCCAATATGCATTTGACTGGGCAAGGAGCGATTCAGGATCATGGTGAGGCAGCCCGTTGGTTGGAAGCGGCATCCAAACAAGGCAACAGCGAGGCGCAAAACCAGTTGGGCACCCTCTATCTCAAGGGGTTGGGTGTACCCAAAGAGTTTGGTCTCGCCATGGAGTGGTATGAGCGGGCTGCCAAGGGTGGGCATGCCGGGGCGCGCAATAATTTGGGCAAAATGTATGAGCAGGGTATGGGGGTGACCAAGGATTATAGCCGTGCCATCCATTGGTATCGTTTGGCCGCTGATCAAGGTTTGCCCGATGCCCAGAATAATTTAGGCTGGATGTATGAAGAGGGGCGTGGCATTGCCAAGGATTTGGTGGCGGCGGCCCGCTGGTATTTGTTGGCGGCGGAGCAGGGGGATATACGGGCGCAAAACAATATTGCCTGGATGTATGAAGATGGCAAGGGGGTAGGGCGGGATGTGGTGAAGGCCTTTGCCTGGTATAGTCTGGCGGCGGCCCAGAACGATGCCAAGGCCCGCAAAAATCTCTCTTTGCTGGCCCAGGAGATGTCGGCAACTCAGGTAGCTGATGGGCAGAAGATGGCCAAGGAAATTTTGGCCAAACGCAATGCCAAGGGCAAGTCCGGGGAGAGCCATGGTCGCTGATACCCCTTTTCTCAAGGCGGCCCAACTCAAAGAGCGTTTTGCCGTCTATGGCACCTTTTATCAATTGGTGATTGAGGGGGAGGAGCACTCCTGTCGCTCCCTGTTGGAGTTGGTGAGTCATCACATACCTGCCAGCCAGGTCAAGGATCATCCACCCGATTTATGGGTGATCATGATGAATCCCGGTTCCTCGCACCCTTGGCCGGTGAGCTATGCACCGCCTCGGGTGGAGCGGGTCAACCAGATATTGTCTCATTTGCAATGGTTACCCACCCGCCCGGACAATACCCAATATCAGATTATGCGGGTGATGGCGGTACGGGGTTATCAGCATGCCAGGGTGATGAACTTGTCGGATTTGCGGGAACCCAAGAGCAATCTGCTCATGGAAAAAATTGCCCATTTGGCGGGCAAGCCTCATGGTGGGGTGCATTCCATTTTTTGTGGGGAGCGTTTGCCGGAGTTGCAGGCGGTGATGCCACCTGAATCCGCACCGGTTTTGGTGGGGTGGGGACGCCATGCTGCGCTTCTACCGTTGGCGCGGCAGTGTTTGCAGCGATTGCAGGGGCGGCGATTGGTGGGGGTG
Organism: Magnetococcales bacterium; assembly: GCA_015233935.1. Classification (GTDB taxonomy): domain Bacteria; phylum Pseudomonadota; class Magnetococcia; order Magnetococcales; family JADFXB01; genus JADFXB01. Next base: position 1,754 of record JADFXB010000118.1, read on the forward strand.
GCGGTAGGGGAGGGTCTTTATGCCCACCCCAGTCCCATGTTGCAACGGCTTAAGGATCAATGGGTGGTGGATTTATTGGCCCAGTTATCCGACCTTCCTTCATGAACCTTGGGGGAATTCCATGACAGAAGAAGAGGATTTCGATACCCCCTGGAAGGCCATACTGGAAGATTATTTTCAGGATTTTCTGGCCTTTTTTCTGCCAGAAGCGCACCATGACATCGACTGGTCACGTGGCTATGAGTTTTTGGACAAGGAGTTGGTCCGCATCACCCGTGAGGCAGAAATCGGTACCCGATTCATGGACCGGCTGGCCAAGGTCTGGCAAATAAATGGCGAAGAACGGGGTATTTTGATCCATGTGGATGTGCAGGGGGAGCAGCAAAAAAAGTTTCCCTCCCGCATGTTTACCTACTATTATCGTGCCTATGATCTCAAGCAATTGCCAGTGGTGGGTCTGGCTGTTTTAACCGATGACAGTAAAAATTGGCGTCCTGTGGAGTTTCGACAGGAACTGTGGGGTTGCCAGGTGGTCTATCGGTTCAACATGGTCAAATTGTTGGACTATGAAGATAAGTTGGAGTTGTTGGAATCCTCTGATAACCCTTTTGCCATTGTTACACTGGCCCATTTGCAGGCCAAAAAAACCCACAACCAACCGGCGTCTCGTTTTGATGCCAAGTGGCAGATCATCCGCAGTCTTTATCGGCGGGGATTTGCCCGGCAGAAGATCATCGATCTGTTTCGTTTTGTGGATTGGGTACTGGCTTTGCCCTTGGACGACGATCAACGTTTTTGGCAACAACTCTCTCATTTTGAGGAGGAAACTAAAATGCCTTACCTGTGTAGCGTGGAAAGAATTGGTATTGAAAAAGGTAGGCTGGAAGGTATGGCGGAAATGCTCATGGAGCTTCTTCAGGAACGCTTTGGTTCCGTTCCAGACTACTTTACTGAAAAATTGGCCCATGCGGATTTAGCGACTCTGAAAACCTGGAGCCGCAAAATCGTGGGGGCGGAAAGGATTGAACAGGTTTTTCAATGATTCCCAATAGGGGAAGCAACCACTTCCAAGAGCCACTCCTGCAATCGCTCTGCCCTGGCCTGCCAACCATTTTCCCGGGCAACCTGCTGACGTAAGTTGACATCCCCTACCCCTACCCCCGCCAGAGCTTCCCCAAGGCAAACAAGCCACTCCTGGGGGGTGGTGGCCAAGGCGGTGACGTGAGAAAACCTCTCTTTTAAAATCGATTGGGGAGCCACCACCAACGGTTTACCGGTGGCCAAATATTCATGAAATTTCACAGGATAACCATGAACCACCCAATCCTCCGCCGTTACCCGATAACAAATGGTGAGGGTGTCCATATGGTGCAGATAAGCGGGTACTTCCTGACGGGGTTTGTTGCCCAGATGGTGAACATTGGGTAAAGAGAGACACTCCTGCCAAAGAGCGGCACAAGATTGATCACGGGCCAGTTGGTTGGAAAACAAGACCGGTCCCAACACCACCCAATGCCACTGGGGACGCTCTCTTGCCACATGCAGAATCATGGCCAGATCGACTTTGGCGTTGATGGTTCCTGCATAACCAATGCGCGGATGGGGGATGGCCGCCAAGTCCGGCGGGCAAGGGGCGTTGGCGGTGGCAAAGACCGGCTCAATGTCCCCTCCATTATCCAGCAAACGGGCCTTCCAGGGGCCAGGAGACGGCAGGTGGTGGGCCATGGCTGGGGAGGAGGTGGTAATCAGGTTTGCCTCTTCCACCAATGCCTTTTCCCAGGAAGCCAGTTGGGGTGTCCAGCTCTCCATGAGGGAAAAGACATCGTACACATGATAGACCAGCCAGGAGGGGGCCAAACGTTGGACCAAAGGCAGAAAGCTGGGATGAAAGCAAAAGACAAGAATTTTTCTTCCTGCCATCCTCTTCTGTAAACGTCGAGCGTGGAAATCCCACACCCGTTGGTCCCACCATGGCCTTCCCGGCCAGCGGGGAGGAAAGCGACCGGGTTGATCCAAAACAACCCCATCCTGTTGAGCAAAAGAACCCAACAGACTGGACTGCTGCCAAAGGGGGGTCTCCCGCTGCCACCAGGAGAGGGGGCCAAAGCTGTAAAGAACCGGCCAGCCCATGGCCGCCAAACGGGAGAGCAAATGTTGGCGGCTTAACCAACGGTCCTGCCAACGGTGGGGGGCAAAGGCGATAATGGCTGGCTTCATGCAGGGGTCGCCGGGGCTTGCAGACGAGAAATTTCCGTCAGCAGACGGGTCTTGCCAATGGGTTTGGAAAGGTGCCCGTTACATCCCGCCTCCAGAGAGCGTTGCAAATCTTCCGGGAAGGCGTGGGCGGTCAACGCCAGGATGGGTATGGGGGAGCGATTGTGCTCTTTTTCCCACTGGCGGATGGTGCGGGTGGCGGTATAACCATCCATCACCGGCATTTGCACATCCATCAACACCAGATCAAAGGATTGGGACTGCACCTGTTCAACCCCTTGCAGACCGTCTGTCACCACGGTCAACTGGTGTCCGGCTTTGGTCAAAAAAGCACGGATGAGCAAGGCGTTATCATCAGAATCGTCCACCAGAAGAATTTTCATGGCTTGAGCGGTGGACGGTGGAACAGGACTGGGGGTCTGATTGGCCATGGCTTGCTGGATGGCGGTTTTCAGATCCTCTTTTTTCAAGGGGTGGAGCAGCATGACAATCCCTTGGGTGCGTCCCCGCAATAGGACACCTTCGTCGTGAACATGGCTGACCACCACAGCAGGCAAGGCAGTCATACCATCCTGGTGTCGCAATTCTTCCAGCTTGTCCAGCCAACCGTGACCTCCCCGGTTGATGGCCATCAACAGCAGGTCAATGGATTGTCCGGCATCTTTGGCCTGGCGCAGGGAGGCTTCCGCCTCTGGGATGCTGGCCACCAATTGGCTGTGTCCTCCCAGGCTGCCAATGATTCCCGCCAACACCAAGCGACTGTCCGGGTTGTCGTCCACCACCAAAACATGCAGGTCAGACAGATTGGTATCCCCAAGCGGGGACTTTTCTTCGGGGGCTGGAGCGGTTGGCAAGCGGGCGGTAAAGAAAAAGGTACTGCCTTCTCCCAAACGACTTTTCACACCAAGGGTTCCTCCCATGCTTTCCACCAATCGGTGGGAGATGGTCAATCCCAGGCCGGTTCCACCATATTGGCGGGTGGTGGAGGGGTCCACTTGGGTAAAAGCTTCAAATATTTTGCCAAGGGCATGTTCCGGAATACCAATTCCAGTATCCACCACCTGGAATAACAACTGTTCCTGTTGGTGAGGTTGAACAGAAACGGTGACCCCTCCCTGATGGGTAAACTTGATGGCGTTGCCAATCAGGTTGGTCAATACCTGCCGCAATCGTCGGGCGTCGCCCTCCACCCACAAGGGGACCCCCTCCTGTTGATCCAGTCGCAGGTAGAGTCCTTTTTCCTGACAGCGCACTTCCAACAGGGGGATTAAACGTTCCAGCAAGTCATTCAAGTTAAATATTTCCGGGGCCAGTTCCAGACGACCAGCCTCCACTTTGGAAAGGTCCAGAATGTCGTTGATCAACTCCAGCAGATGATCCCCGGAACGGCGGATAACGGTGAGATATTCTTTTTGTTCTGGTTCCGGGCAACTGTCGGACAAGACTTCTGCCAGGCCGATGATGGCATTCATGGGGGTGCGGATTTCATGGCTCATGGTGGCAAGAAAATCGCTTTTGGCCCGATTGGCAGATTCGGCTTCTATTTTGGCCTGTCGCAAAGCGGTTTCCGAATGTTTCAATTCGGTAATATCCATGGCCATACTGATGATAATCTGGCGGCTATCCGGCAGATTGCCCAGCAAACGGGAGCGGGCATACCAAACACGGGGTTTATCGCTGCCAGGATGAATGACCAGGGTTCCTTCCTGGACTTGGTTTTCTTGATCAAAGGGGGGAGCCAGAACCTGGCGAGCCAGGGGTGTTCCTTCCTCCTGGCAACATTGGTTCAGCCAGTGATCCAGGGTGGTAATAGCGGCAGGTGGCATGCGGGAGAGTTCACACCAGCGACGGTTGACCATGATCACCCGCCCACTGGATTCATGGATCATCACCGGGTTGGGTGCCCATTCCACCGCTTTTTGAAAGCGCACTTCGCTTTCCTGGCTGGCGCGGGTCATCTTGGCGGCGAGGGCCAGGGCCTTTTGGCGACTGAAGATCAATGCCCATACCGAGAGTGCCAGGGCAAGACTCAAGAAAACACCGGAGATGGTGAAATAGACCAGGCTATCGGACAGATAGTTTTCTAAAAGGTTGGGTGTGGCCGAAAAACGCACGGTCCACTTGCCACCCCCCACGGTGAGCCAAACGGTACGTTGCCAGGGTTCGTCTGGCACATTGTCTGCCAACTGGGGATTACTGTCGTAGACCTTGGCATCGGGGCGAAACATGAGGCCATCGAACACCTCTACCCGCACATCGCCGCCCCCTCCTTCAAACAAGTCGGCAAACAGTTGGTCCAGCCGATAAGCGGCTGCAATCCAGCCCAACAGGGCATCTTGCCGTTGTTCTTGATTCTCCAGGGGGGCACCTTGGCGAAAGACTGCCATCAAGTGCAAAAGACCTGGCACGGTTCCGACGCTGCCTGGTTGAAAATAGAGTCGGGAGAGGGTTGCCTGACCGGTATCTCGCGCCCGTTCAGCGGTGAGACGACGGTTTTGTTCCGAGCCAAGATCATAGCCCGGTTGATAGATTTCCTGCTCCTTGGGCATGATGTAAGTAATGATAAAATATTCATCCCGTTCTTGTTGGGGGCGTATGCGATAGGAGCCATTCAGGGGTTGTAATACTTTTTCTTCAAACCAGTTCCGCTCTTCCCGCAACACCGGGGAGACAAAGGCCAGCCAGTCGATACCGGGAAAATGGTTACCCAGGGCGAGGGCGTCCACAAAGCTGGACCATTGCTCTTGGGAAACAAAGCGGGTTGCCCCAAAGAGACCTTGGGCGGCGCGCAGAATGCCTTCGTAGGAGGCCATGCGTTTTTCCGCAACGGCCTGCAACTTTTCAGCCTTTTGGGTAAAACGCAGGCTGCCAAAAGAGGTGTTTACCTCCAGTTGATGGTGCCAGAACATCACCACCAGGGCCACACCCAAACCGAAAACATACCAGGGCAAAGTGATGGTCGAAAAAAATCTCTTCATGAATTCCGCTGGTGGGGGGAAGCTCTTCATGAAGAGGTGTCCGGGGCGGGCAAATAGCGATGGATGGTGGTCAGCAGGCTGGTTTTGTTGACCGGCTTGGTAATATGGGCATTACAGCCTGCCTCCAGGCTGCTTCGAACATCTTCATCGAAGGCATAGGCGGAAACGGCGATGATGGGGACGGGTTTTCTGCCCAGTTGGGATTCCAGGGTGCGGATGGTACGGGTGGCGGTGTGGCCATCCATGATGGGCATTTGCACATCCATGAGAACCAAATGAAAGTATTGGGATTGGAACATGTCCACCCCTTCCTGTCCATTGGTGGCAACTTGGATCTCGTAGGGTTGGCCTTTGAGATAGGCGCGCAGAAGGGCAACGTTATCTTCGGCATCTTCCACAATAAGCAGGCGCAGGGGGCCATGACGGATGATCTCTTCGGCAGAAGCCAAGGATTGGGGGCGAGTGTGATCGGACAATCGGCTGTCGTTGGTTTTATCCTGGCTGGGGGAGGCGGGATGAAAAGCCACCACAAAAGAAAAAATGCTCCCTTTACCGGGCGTGCTTTCCACGCTGATGGTTCCCCCCATCATGGCCACAAGTCGGCGGCTGATGGCCAGTCCCAAACCGGTTCCCCCATAACGGCGGGTGGTGGAGGAGTCGGCTTGGGTAAACATGTCGAAGATAATTTCCAGTTTGTCACGGGGGATACCAATGCCGGTATCGGCCACCTGAAAGAGCAGGGTGGTGGAATTACCTTCGGGGGCGGGTGACACGGAAAGGCGAATGCCCCCATGGTGGGTAAATTTAATGGCATTGCCCAGTAAATTCATCAACACCTGACGCAGACGACGAGAATCGCCATGTAGACCATCGGGGACTTGTGGATGAATTTCCAGGGTCAGCAGTAATCCTTTGGCGGCTGCGTGGTGGGTCATGATCTCCCGCACCCGATTCATGGTGGGGCGCAGATAGAAGGTGGCATGTTCCAGTTCAAAGCGTCCTGATTCAATCTTGGAAAGGTCCAGAATATCGTTGATCAAGTCCAGCAGATTTTCACCAGCACGTTGAAGCAGGTTGACATAACGACGGTGTTCGTCGGAGAGGGGGGCTTCCGAGATGACATCGGCCATGCCCATGATGGCGTTCAAGGGGGTGCGAATTTCATGGCTCATGGTGGCGAGAAATTCGCTTTTGGCCACGTTGGCCTGTTCCGCCAATTGTTTAGCCTGTTTGAGGGCGTCTTCGGCTTGGCGTCGTTGGGTGATATCTTCCCCAGAGCTTAGGGTGCCGATAATGCGTTCATTTTCATCCCGCACCAGGGTGGTGCGCCAGGCAATCAGGCGCAGACGTTGGGATTGGGTGACCACTTGTTGTTCGTAGTCCAGCAGGACGCCGGGTTCTTCGGAAATAATGCGACGGAATTGTTCTTCTTGTTGGCTGATATGATCTGGGGGCAGGATGGTTGAAAACCAGCTTTTTCCCACCAGGTCGTCATCACTGTATTCCAGAACTTCGCAGCCTTTGCGGTTGATCAAGGTGATGATTCCCTGATTATTCAAAGCAACGATCATGGTGCCAGCAATGGCCAGATATTGCTCGGCCCGATTTTTTTCCTGCATGACTCGTTCGTCCACCAATTTGCGGGCGGTGATGTCTCGCAGGGTGGCGATGATGGCCTTTTCTCCCTGGTGGAGGGCAGGGGACAAACGGATTTCAGCCGGAAAGATGGAACCATCTTGGCGACGGACCAGGGATTCACTGAAAAAGGTTTGTTGATTTTCCAGAATGGTTTGTGAGTTAAAGTAGATGGAGCGATGCAGTGGATGGAGAAGGTCGGGCATGGCCGTGCCCAGGAGAGTTTCTCGCGTGCAGTTGAAGATGGCACAACAGGCTGGATTGACATCCAGGATGGTGCCGTTAAATTGCAGGAGCAGGACGGGTTCTCCCACCGATTGGAAGATTCCCCGATAGCGTTCTTCGCTTTCTCGCAAGGCGCGGGTCATGCGCAAAGCGATATCCAAGGCGCGTTGTCTGCCCACTACCAGGATGCCCGCCAAGGCCCAGAGGGCAAAGCTCAAGACCAGGCCGGAGAGCAGGTTAATATGGGAGGAATCACTTAAAATATCCAGATTTTCTTGGGAGGTGAAAAATCTTAACCGCCAATCCCGGGCTCCGGCATCCACATGGGATTCTTGTAGGGAGATGGATTGATCTGTCAGAGGGGAGGAGGAATACAGGTGTTCTTTGTCTGTCCCCACGTGATCCACCTTCACATCCACCATGCCGTTGCCGGAGGAAAGGGAGGAAAAGAGGGTTTCTTTGTGGTGAAAGGCCACTACCCAGCCTAGCAGGGCTTCCCATCGTTGGGTGGGAGTGGCAGGATTGGACTCACTGCGGTAGACCGGCAGCAGGTGGACCAGTAAATTTTTTTCTTTGATCACATTAGGGAGAATGACTGGATTGGATAAGGAGGGGCGACCGCTACTGACACTCCAGGAGGCTCTTTCCCGCAGGTGGGAGTGGGAGCCAATATCCAGTCCCATGGCTGTTTTGTAGACGCTTTTGGGTTCTACATGGGTAATCACCATGTAATCGGTGCGGGGGCCGGGGGGGGTGATGGTGAAGTGGGGTTCCACTTCATTTTGCATGGCTTGTTCAAACCATTGTACCCCACCGGAGGGGACGTAGGCCACAAAGGTGAGGGCAACCAGTGTTTTGTAATGTACTTCTGGTTGAATGGCGGTGAAAAATCGATGCCACTCTTCTGCAGTGACTTGTTCGGAGGCCACAAAGACCCCTTGTACTGTTCGCAACAGACTTTCCATGCTGGAAAGTCGTCGGGACAGGCGGTCTTGAATGAGGCTGCTTTCTTTCATCAAATTATGAATGGCCTGTTGCTGGCCTTTGTGAATATCTCCACGCCATAAATAGACCGAACAGGCAATACCCACCACCAGCACCAACCAGGGGAGCCAATACAGGAGCTTTTCCTTGTGTGTGGATGCTGAAAGTGTCACCGCATTTCTCGTGTCGCCTGGATTGATATTCAAACGCTTCCTGGTAAGTCATCCCATTCATCCGGTATGCTATCTTAGAATGATCCCCAGGGCAAACACGTTCCAACCATATGGTCCATTACTCATGGAAAAAAATCAATTTTCCTTATTTCGTCTATTTAAAAATAGAATATGGCAATAAACGAAAGGTTGGGTATAATGATCTGAACCTTCAACTGAATGCAGCTTTGGGAGACTACCCATGGTGGCCAACCCGTCCCCGGAACAAGAACACCTGATGATGATTCTCGACAAGTGCCGTACTGAAAACGATCCCAATCGATTGGTGGACCATTTGCAGGCGGTAAAAACCTACTATCTGGCTTTTTCCTTGCAACAGAACACTTTGATGCACCAATTGAAATACAATCAGGTGGTGGACGGTGAGTTGGAGGACCGGTTGGTGGATGAGTGTCAAGGCTGTGCGGGAGAGACGCAGCAGGTTTTCAAAGAGCTGCATCGTTTCTTGCGTCGTTTTGAAGACAACCCGGATTCGGATCCCATGCGGTTTCGGGTGGAATCCATGCGCTTGATCCAGCGTTTTGATCGCAGTTTGAAACGGGTTTCCTCCTTCTCCAGTCAACTGGCAGAGCATATGGCTGGTTGAACTTCAATCTGTCTTCCCTTGCATGGGG
>JADFXB010000119.1 GCA_015233935.1 Magnetococcales bacterium
CAGTTTGCCATTGATGATTTTGGCACCGGCTATTCTTCCCTGGCCTATTTGAAAGAATTGTCGGTGGCCACTCTGAAAATTGATCGAAGCTTTATCCACAACCTCACCCAGGACAATGTGGATCGCACCCTGGTTTCCACCATCATCAGTCTGGCCCACAGTCTGGAGCGCAAGGTGGTGGCAGAAGGGGTGGAAGAGGAGGGGCAGTTGCAATTTCTTAAGGAGAAGGGGTGCGACTATGCCCAGGGCTACCTGTTCAGCCGCCCGGTAGCCGCCAAAGAGGTCGGCCAATTGTTGCAACGGCATAACAAGAAATGATGGATGATGAATCAAACCGAAGAAACCATTCAGCACTTTGGCGAGCAGTGGACACGTTATCCTGATAACAACGGCTACTACGCCTCCAGTGCCATGTTCGAGGATATCTGTTCCCCCCTTCTCTCTCCCCAGGAAGTGGCAGGTTTGACGGTGGCGGACTTGGGGAGTGGAACCGGGCGCATTGTGGATATGTTGCTTCAAGCGGGAGCCAAACATGTAACCGCTGTGGAACCCTCTGTTGCCTTTGATGTGTTGCAACAAAACCTGGCCCAACATAGTGAACGGGTGCGATGCATTCGGGATACCGCCGACCATTTACCCGATGGTCCCTATGACCTGATTGTCTCCATTGGTTGTCTGCACCATATCCCAGAACCAGATCCGGTGGTGGCCACAGCCTTCGGGCAGCTTGTTCCTGGTGGACGGTTTTTGATCTGGGTCTATGGCAAGGAGGGGAATGAACTCTATCTTGCCTTGTTTGGTCCCCTGCGTGCCTTGGCCAAGAGGTTGCCGGATGCCGTATTGGCGGGCATCTGCCATATTCTGACCGCCTGCTTAAGCCTCTACATTTTGTTATGCCATGTGCTTCCCTTGCCCATGCGCAAATACATGCTGGAGGTGTTGGCTCACTATGGATGGAAACATCGTTTTCTAACCATTTTTGATCAACTCAATCCCGCCTATGCCAAATATTATTCTGGAGCGGAAGCGCGGCATCTTCTGGAGAAAGCAGGCTTCGTGCAGGTGACCCAAAACCATCGGCACGGCTATAGTTGGACTGTATTGGGTTGTAAGCCTGTTTGCAAAACTGAATCCGTCGGCAGACCCATGGCAGGATGAAAATGGCTCTCATCACACAATCAAGATTCCCACAAACTCTCCACAAAAGAGAGATCACGAACCGGCGCAACACGGGTTTCCAATTTCTCAGTTCCTTTTTCTTCCTTCAGCAAAGGAGCCATCCCTACAAAGACGGGACTCTCTTCCTGAACCAGTAAAATGACCTCCACCCTTTTATGCCGCCACTGCTCAGGAATGGGAATAGATGCCGGGGCCTGCTCAAAGGTTTGATGAATCGCTTGCACGGGCCGTTCTCCTTTTTGACACCACCTGTAAGAATTTGCCCACAGTATAGCACACTGGAAAATTAATTCTATATTAAAATGTCCTGATTAATCAGTCGCCAGCGGCATCATGTCCAACGCCGCTGCCAGTAAGGCACGGGAATAAGGGTGTTGAGGCGCAGAAAAGACCTGTTTTGTCCTGCCCATCTCCACCACTTGGCCATTTTTCATCACCATCACCCGGTGGGACAGGGCGCGAATCACCCGCAAATCATGGGAGATAAACAAATAGGAGAGATGACGGCTCTCTTGCAGTCGGCGCAACAGCTTTAAAATTTGCGCCTGCACCGAAAGATCCAGGGCACTGGTGGGTTCATCCAACACCACCAAATCCGGCTCCATGACCAAGGCACGGGCAATGGCAATACGCTGCCGCTGCCCACCTGAAAATTCATGGGGATAACGATTCATGGCCTCCTTGGGCAAGCCCACTTCTTCCAGCACAGGAAGAATTCTCTCCCGCATGGCGGCAGAATCCTTGGCCAAACCATGGACTTCCATCCCTTCCGCCAATATTTTTTCCACCGTCATGCGGGGAGAAAGGGAGGAAAAAGGATCCTGAAAAACCACCTGCACCCTCCTGCGCCACTGGCGCAAGGCGGTACGACTCATGGAGAGGACATTCTGACCATCAAATTGCAACTCTCCCTCTGCATGGTTCAAACGCAACACCGCTTCTGCCAGGGTGGTTTTGCCACTCCCTGACTCTCCCACCACCCCCAGGGTTTCCCCCCGTCGTAACTCCAAATCCACCCCATCCACCGCCTTGATGTGGCTTTTCGCCTTGCCAAAAAAACCCACCTGTTGGGGAAACCAGCAGCGCACCCCTTTTCCCACCAGCAACGGGGGGGACGTTTCATCAGGGGGTGGGGGAGGCTCCTCGGCTGGCAGGCTTTCCAACAATTGACGGGTGTAAGGATGATTGGGACGGCGAAAAACCTCCTCGGTCAAGCCAGTCTCCACCGCCTCCCCCTTACGCATGACACAAACCCTCTGTGCCACCTTGGCCACCATGGGCAGGTCGTGGGAGATGATCAACAAGGCCATGCCCATTTCCTGTTGCAGGGAACGCAAGAGCTGGATAATTTGCGCCTGAATGGTCACATCCAGGGCGGTGGTTGGCTCATCGGCAATCAACAAGGCAGGCCGACAGGCCAGGGCCATGGCAATCATCACCCGCTGTCTTTGCCCACCAGAAAGTTGGTGGGGATAGGCATTCATAAAACGTTCCGCCGGGCTGATGCCGCACCGCTCCAACAAAACCAATGCCGATTCCCTGGCCTGCTGAGGCAGCATCCCCTGATGCAGCATCAAGGGTTCGGTTAACTGGCCGGCCACCTTGTGCAGAGGGTTGAGGGCTGTCATGGGTTCCTGAAAAATCATGGCGATGCGATTGCCCCGCAAACGACGCAGGGCCGCCTCATCCATGGTGCTGATCTCTTCCCCATTAAAACGAAGAGTTTGGGATTGAATGCGGGCATAAGGGGGCAGGAGACGCAACAAGGAGAGAGCCGCCACACTCTTGCCACTGCCCGATTCCCCCACCAATGCCAGGGTTTCGCCAGCCTGCATGCTAAGAGAAAGATGACGCACCGCCTCCACCGGTTCTCCCGAAGAGGCAAATGTCACCGACAAACCATCAACTTCCAGCAGGAGCGGGGCAGTCATGATTTACCCTTCAAGGGCCAATACAAACAGTTCGGTCAACATTTCCATACATTTCACATCCTGGGGGCTGTAAGCATGGTCTGGATTGGCCAAGGCAATTTGCCCACGTACCAAGCCTCCCGCCAACACCGGAATGGTCAACCAATATCCCATGCAGGGAGAAAGAAGACCAAGGCATTTGTCCGTGGTAAAATCATAATAGAAAATCGGCCTTTTCTGATTCAGGGAGCTTCCCAGCGGTTCAGGATAGTGGCCCTGTTCATCCAGACCAAACAAGAGCTGACCTTCACTCCGAACTCCTTTGGTGGTGGCAAGTGGGCGAACCCCTCTGCTGGCAGGATCCAGATCTCCCACGAATCCTTCCTTGCTGTTGGTTAATTTTAAACTTTCCTCCAGTAAATATTGGGCGATTTCCTGGAGTGAAACAGCAGGGGTAATCATTAAACGGGCCAATTGTACCAATGTCCGATTGATGGTCAACTCCCGCTCCAGGCTCCACTGCACCCGTTTTTGCTCGCTGATATCGGTGGCAATACCACACAAGGCATAGGGGCGACCTTCCCCAGTCAGCAAGGGAAATTTCATGGCCAAAAAGGTGTGAACCATTCCTTCCGCCGAATAAACTTGATCTTCACTTTCATAACATCCCAATTCCATGGCCTTGACATCATTTTTCCGTACCTGATTGGCTATTTCATTGGGCATCAAATGATAGTCCGACTTACCGATCACCTGCTCCATGGGAAGGGCAAAAAAGGACAAAAACCGCTTGTTGACCTGCTGATAATAACCATGCATGTCTTTTACGAAAATAATGGCCTGGGAGTTGTCGATGATGGCTCGCAAGCGGCTTTCGCTGGCTTGTAGAGCCATTTCCATCTTTTTCCGTTCGCTGATATCCATGCCATGGCTGATAACCCCTTTGACCCCGCCTTTGCCATCCAGGATCAACCGATGGTTCCAGAGAAATTCCTGTTGCAGGCCAAAACTGGTGACCACCCCGTACTCATGATCCAGGTCGGCCACACTGCCAGAACCATTGAAAAGGTCCTCCAATTCCTTTTGCAGCAGGGGGCGGCTGGGAATGGCCACAAAGTGGTCCAGCCAACTTTTGCCAACGATATCCTGTACCGGGCGTCCCAACAGGGTGGCCCCCAGGGGATTGATCAATTCCACCCTGCCTTCCCGGTCCAACTGGACAAAAATACCCGCCACCAGATTCAGATAGGCTTGGGCACGATTCCATTCTTCCTGCAACCTTTGTTGATTCTGTTGCAAGGCGGTCTCGGTTCTCTTCAATTGGTCGATGGTCTCTTCCATGGCCTCGTTGTTGGCCTGGATTTGCTGGTAGGAGATGGAGAGATGTTCCACCATCTCTCCCACCGCCTGGACCAATTGTCCCAGTTCATCCCGTGGGCGTTGGCGATAGGGTAGGGGGGGCTTGTCCGGGAGCTGGTTGAGTCGCAGGCCCAGGGTATATTCGGCCAGGATATGTAGGTGGCGTCCCACCATGGTATAAAAGAGCCAGATCATGAACAGGGATACCAGAAAGGTTTTGATGGCCTGACTGGTTAAAATCAGCAAAACCTTGTCGCGGATGCGCTCATAAACACCCTGCAAAGAGGCGGTAACCGTAAACTCCCCCAGATAGATCTCCTGGTTACGAAAGGAGGTCCGCAAGGGATAGACCTGCTCCAGTAAATTTTCCCCACCCGTATGGCCCATGACAATGGTTTGCCCATCTTCCAGACGGATGGCCACCCGGTGCATATCCGGCAGACGGAGAATGCCATCCATCTCCAAGCGCACCGAATCCATTTGCGTGAGCCAGACATTATTAATGATATTTTGCAGATGACTGGTCTCCACCTCCCGCAAGCGGCGATGGATCTGACTCACATCATGGGAATAATCCATGTAAAGTTGGAAGGAGGTGGAAAGCAGGGTAATCAGGGAGCTGAACAACAGAATATAGACAACCATCCGCCGGGCCAAACCGTGGGGTTGGTAGGGAGGTTGCTGGTCGGAGGAAGAATCCATAATGTTGGGGCCTGGCGGAAAGGGTGGTCTTGGGACCACAAAAAACAGTCAAAGAAAAATCTCTGACACCAGTCCCAACATACTGGGATTTGATTTATTTTTCAACCAAATGGTGAGCCGCCACCGCCAAACGGGGGAAAACCCCCGCCTTTACCGGGAAAACCCCCGCCCGGTAAACCACCCCCAGGCAGGCCCCCCCCAGGGGGCATTCCCCCACCAGGTAATCCGCCACCGCCGCCACCAAACATGGAGGATAATCCTCCGCGCATCAATCCTTTACGTCCCATACGTCCCATGCGTTTCATCATGGTTTGCATGTCCACAAACTGTTTGAGCAGCCGGTTGACCTCTTCCACCGAGGTTCCTGAACCCTTGGCAATGCGACGTTTGCGGGAGGCATTGAGAATGTGGTGTTTGCGTCGCTCCTCTTTGGTCATGGAAAGGATGATGGCCTCCACCCGCTTGATCTGGCGGTCGTCCACATCCACCGGTTTGCCTTTGGTGAGTTGTTTGAGGCCGGGGATCATCCCCATGATATCGGTCAAGGAACCCATTTTTTGGATCTGGCGCAATTGATCCAGGAAATCTTCCAGGGTAAATCCCTGCTCCTTGATTAACTTTTCCTGCAATTTGGCGGCCTGGGCCAGGTCCACCTTGGCGATGGCGGTTTCCACCAGGGTGAGCACGTCACCCATGCCCAGGATGCGGGAGGCCAGTCGGTCGGGATGAAAGGGTTCAATACCGGCCAAATGTTCGCCGGTACCCAAAAACTTGATGGGTTTGCCAATCACATGCCGAATGGATAAAGCGGCCCCACCCCTGGCATCACCATCGCTCTTGGAGAGAATGACGCCGGTTACCCCCAATTGGCGGTCGAAATGTTCCGCCACGGTGACCGCATCCTGACCGGTCATGGCATCGGCGACCAGTAAAATTTCCGTGGGATTGACCGCAGCCTTCACCGCTTGCAATTCGGCCATCAGCTCTTCGGCGATATGCAAACGACCGGCGGTGTCCAGAAAGAGCACGTCATAGCCCCCCCGGCGGGCAGCTTCCAGGGCAGAACGGGCAATGTTGACGGGTTTTTCATTGGGTTGGGAAGGGAGGACATCCACCTGGGCACCCTTGCCCACCACCACCAACTGTTCCATGGCGGCGGGGCGATAGATGTCCAGAGAGACCAGCAGGCAGCGGCGACGTTCTCGTTCTTTCAGCCATTTGGCCAGCTTGCCCGTGGTGGTGGTCTTGCCGGAACCCTGCAAGCCCACCATCATCACCACTACGGGTGGTTGGGCAGCCAGGTTGAGGGAGGTGTTGGCGGTTCCCATGAGGGTGGTCAGTTCATCGTAGACCACCTTGATCACCTGTTGACCAGGGGTGAGGGATTTCAACACCTCCTGGCCAATGGCCCGTTCCCGCACCCGGTCGATGAAGGCTTTCACCACCGAGAGGTGAACGTCCGCCTCCAACAGGGCAATGCGAACCTCACGCATGGCCTCCTTGATATTGTCTTCACTCAAGGAGCCTTGGCCACGCAGTTTTTTGAATACGCTTTCCAGCTTGTCGGAGAGGCCATCAAACATGAGTCGGTCCTGTGCAGTGGGCGGTCAAAGGAAAAAGCGTCCAGCGATCATACCACTCCTGGTCAGCCATCAAAACCCTTGACCACGATGCAACAGGAAATTTCCCCCTCTCCTCAAACCTCTTGTTCCGTGTGGCGACGAAGTCCCAAACCTGAATTCAAGGCCAGTGTGCGGCGTTTTTCTGAATAACTGGTGGCAACCATGGGATAATCCCTCTCCAGGCCAAACTTGCGACGATAAGCTTCCGGGTCCAGATTGTGACCACGATCCAAATGGCCCTTCAGGGCTTTGCAAGCCTGACCGCAAATCATGCAATAGATGTACTCTTCGGTGATAGAATCTTCAAGGGAAACTGCCGGTTCGGGAGGGGAAGCCGGGGGTTGGACGCTCTCTTCGCTGCTCACCTCTGCCACTACCGCTTTATTGGCCGGGGGACGACCTCTCTTTCGGGTTGGGTTTATCACCGTATCGGCTGGGGGTGCAGCCGGAGAAGGAGCCGGTTGGGATGGGGCGGCTTCACTGTCACTCAAAGTGTTGTAACGGGCAATGGTTTGCAGGGTAGCATGAATATTGGCAATCAGCCGGGTCACATCCCCGCGAGGAATAGTATTGCGGGCAACATAGGCTCCAGCCAGTTCAACTGTTTTTTTAAGCAGGTCTGACATGTTATCCTCACCACCGTTAAGGTTACTACCGTAGTTGCATGGTTATTATTGATATTGTTATCAGGAGGATATCTTCTTTTCCATAATGGCACGCCTGTTAGAGGCATTTAAATGAACAACAGTGATGATAGCAAGGATTTCAGGGATATTCCATGACAAAAGTAGGCGGGCGTGGAAAATGGATAGTTTATTTTTACGGGGTAACTGGAAAGGCTGGGATTAGATCACTCATTAAGTGTTTGAATTAAATTCATTTGTTGGAATTGGGAGAAAAAATGGGGTGGGGTGTAGGTTTGTCTGGATCAAAGATCAGTATTTTACTTCCCGTATAGTCAAAACGAAAGTCCACATGGACAAGTTTACGTAATCTCTCCCGAACCCGCTTTTGCAAGGCCGGGCGTACCACAAAAAACATAAAACCCCCGCCCCCCGCCCCCATGAGCTTGCCTCCCGATGCCCCGGCCTGAATGGCTTCGTGATAGATTTCATCGATGGTGGGGTTGGTGACCGCATCGGACAGGGAGCGTTTCAACAACCAGGATTGGTGGAGAAGGGTGCCAAAATCATCGATGGGACGCCGCATATCCTGCAACAGGTCGATCCCTTCCTGCACCATGCCATGCATGGTTTGCAGCTCCTGGCTGCGATTGTTGAGATTGTCGATTTTTTTTCTGGCCACGTTGGAGGCAAAGCGGGTAATCCCAGAGAAAAACAGCATCAGGGAGCCTTCCAACTCCTGCAAGCGATCATTGGGAAGAATTATGGGAGTCAGTTCATAACTGCCATCCCGGTGAAAATCGATGCGATTAAACCCCCCAAAGGCGGCACAAATTTGATCCTGACACCCCACCGCCTCTGCCAACACATTTTGTTCGATGTGGATGGCGGCATCGGCCAATTCACGATGGGTGGTCATGCGCTGGCGCAAGGCCTGGAGGGTGTGCAGCAGTCCCACGGTAAAGGTGGAGCTGGATCCCAAGCCAGAGCGGGCCGGCAAGTCTGCTTCGTGGTGAATTTCCAGGCCTTCCTGAAAGTCCATCTCTTTGAGGACCGACCGAATGACCGGATGACGAATTTCTTCAATTTCTTTTACCAACTCCACCTGGGACCAGACAATGCGATGGCGGTGGGCAAAGAAGGGGGGCAAGTGACGGGCACTGATATAGCAGTATTTATTGATGGCAGTGGCCAGAACTGCCCCGCCATGATGATGAAACCATTGAGGATAGTCGGTGCCACCCCCGAAAAAGGAGAGGCGAAAAGGGGTACGGCTGATGATCATGGCAGTAGATTTCCCCCAACGGTATCCATTTGGCTGAAAAAGTCATCGGCCTGGTAATAACTGTCTGGCACGCCAAAGTCAATGAAAGGCCAAGCCACTGGATATCCCAACAGAGTCCCAGCGGGCAGACAGGCGAGAAAATCCCGCTCCAGGGAGTTGCCCTGGGAGGCCAATAATGCTTCCACCAGGGGTGGTTGCAGATAGAGGATGCCGCTACTGATAAAGCCACCTCCCTGGTGGTGTTCATCTTTTTCCACGAAGCGGACGATGCGTTGGGTTTCATCCAGGGTCAGGGTGCCATAGCGTTGGCACTCCTCCATGGCCACGCACAACAGGGAACCAAGCGCGCCACTTTCTTGATGGGCTTGAAAAAAAGGGGTTAAATCCCCTTTCAACATGGTATCCCCATTCAGAACCAGCAACGGGGTTATCTTGCGTCCCGCCAGGGCAAAGCGTAAGGCTCCCGCCGTGCCCAGTGGAGCGGGTTCCACCACGGTGACCACTGGCAGGGCATGTTTTTCCACATAGTCCAGAATAAGGGTCGCCCCATGGCCCAGACAAAGCAGGATGGTGGCAGGCTTATGGGGGGCAAGCCAGGCCAGCAGATGGTCCAGAAAGGGTTTGCCCGCCATGGTGGCCAAAAGTTTGGGCACCTCCCCCAATACAGGGCGAATGCGGGTGCCCAAACCTCCCGCCAGAATAGCCACGGTGGTGGATGCAAGAGCGGCCATGGTGACTCTTAGAAAAAGGTGCCATCCAGGGGGCTGGAGGCAGTGGCATAGAGTTTTTTGGCAATACGTCCCGCCAAAAAGGCTTCCCGTCCTGCTTCCACCGCTTTGCGCATGGCACTGGCCATCAACAGAGGATTGCCAGCTCCGGCGATGGCGGTATTCATGAGCACGCCATCACACCCCAATTCCATGGCAATGGCGGCATCGGAGGCGGTTCCCACTCCCGCATCCACCAGAATAGGCACCTTGGCCCGCTCAATGATAATTTTGAGGGTGAAGGGATTGCGAACCCCCAGACCAGAACCAATGGGCGCAGCAAGAGGCATCACCGCCACACAGCCCATCTCTTCCAGCAGCTTGCACATGTGGGCATCGTCGGTGGTATAGACCATGACTTCAAAGCCCTCTTTGATGAGAATTTCAGCGGCTTTCAGGGTTTCTGGATTGTTGGGCAACAGGTAGCGTTCGTCAGAGAGTACCTCCAGTTTAACCAGATTCCATCCCCCGGCTTCACGGGCCAGCCGCAAGGTGCGCACCGCATCTTCGGCGGTGTAGCAACCAGCAGTATTGGGCAGGTAGAGATATTTTTTCGGATCCAGATAATCAGTCAACATGGGGGCATTGGGGTCGCTGATGTTCACCCGTCTGACCGCCACGGTGACGATTTCCGCCCCGGAAATTTCAATGGCCTTCACCGTCTCTTCAAAATCCTTGTACTTGCCGGTTCCCACCAACAGACGACTTTTGAAAGTGCGACCCGCCACCACCAGGGGATCGTTGGGTGGGGTCCACGGTTCGCCACCACCGATAAAGTGGACCACTTCTAACCGATCTCCCTCCTGCAACTGGATGCTGGCATAAAGTTCTCGTTTGACCACTTCCAGATTGCGTTCCACCGCCACCCGTTCCGGGCGGAAGCCCAACTGTTCCAATAATGCCGAGATGGTGGTGTCCAAAGCGATTTGCCGCGCTTCGCCATTGACCTGAATTTCCATAACTGCCCGCCTCCATAGAGTGACCAGGGGGTGAGAGGATGCCAAAAAAGAGATCATCCCCTTCATCATGCCGCCAGTCTACCCTTTTTAAGACCCAATTTGAACCTTTGCCTGTAAGAGTTTTTCCCAATCGTTGCCCGATGGCCTGCTTTCTGTCACACTAAAAGGTGCTTATTAACCCCAAGGT